>CAUYTW010000339.1 GCA_963575715.1 Gammaproteobacteria bacterium
AAACATAACCGGCGCAAGCCGAGTTGCCCTTACAGGCTGACAGCCGGGAAAGACCTGCACCTAATTCTGAAAACCGCCCGCTTTCTTCCCTGCCCGGCTTAAAGCCGGGGTGGCTCTCTCGCGGGCATCTGGTGACACAGAAATATAGCATTGAAGTCAACTACCCCAGCCTGAAGGCCAGATCTTGTCTTTCCAGGTTTCGGGCCGCCTACTCCCTCCCGTCCTAAAGGGCGAGGTTTATCGGAGATGCTGATGAGAAACATAGTATTGATTTTATTGTTGATGCTTACGAACTCAACGGTAAACGCCAAAGCATTGGCGGATACCAGTTTTAGTGAGTTATATGACGACTGGTTTGGCTCAGATGCGCCGCCAATGTCGCAAACCGAATTTGACAGCATGATTTGCATTGCGTCGGCAACATCAATTGGTGTCATGATTACTATTGTGGGCGGTACCGCCATCGTATTTAGTGGAACCGTGAGCAGCGCAACGGGAACGGCCATTGCGTTGCCGGTCTTGATATCTTCCATGTGGTCAGCTTGTTCCCTGGGGAAATCAGTGATCCCCGGTGCCATTTGGTTGCAACATCGCAGCGGGATGTTGGTCAATCGCCTGGGAAACGCGGTAAACAACAAATTACCAGCTCTGAGTTTTAATCCAAAAAAAGAGCCGTCGGGGAATCCATAATCATCCAACGATGACGTGGCTTTGCCATTAATCCATTAATAGTAACGCCGCTACTTGGCGTCGTTCGGTAATGAGTAAATTATAGGTGCGACAAGCAGCACCGGTACTCATAATTTCAACTCCGATGCCTTTTTTCTCCAGGGGGGAAATCAGGGCGCGTGAAGGAAAACGTAATCGTTCTCCCGTTCCGAGCAGGATGACATCCAGAGGGTACTGAGCCAAATTTTCCAGATGAGTCGTGGTTAGATCGGCGAAATTTTTTGGGGGCCAGTCGGTAATCAGTAATTCAGGCATTACCACCAGGCTGTGTGCGTAGCGTTGATTATTTATCACCACCTGCCCCGATCCATGGGATTGAATGACATAGGTGGCGACGGGAACATCCAGGACAAACTTCACGATGGCTCGGCCTCTTGTAAAAACTAGCTTAATGATGATTCCGGCATGATTATTTTTTTTCTTTGATAATCCGAATCATGCGGCGCTCCAGGAAACCAATGATGGCTGCCGCAACGTCCTTGCCGGTGGTGGTTTCAATTCCTTCCAGGCCAGGAGAGGCATTCACCTCAATCACCATAGGTCCCCTGCCTGAGCGTAGGATATCCACTCCGGCAACAGCGAGTCCAAGAACTCGGGTTGCCTTGATGGCGATTGTCCGCTCCTCGGGGGTAATTTTCACCACATTCGCCATGCCGCCACGATGGAGATTGGAGCGGAATTCTCCTGGCCGGGCCTGACGTTTCATGCTTGCGACGACCCGTTCACCCACTACAAAACAACGAATGTCGGCACCCTCGGCTTCCTTGATAAATTCTTGCACTAAAATATTGACTCGCAGTCCATTAAAAGCCTCAATGGCGCTAATCGCCGCTTGATGGGTTTCAGCCAGCACCACGCCAATTCCTTGCGTACCTTCCAATAATTTAATCACAAGGGGTGGCCCCCCAACCAGTGCGATAAGACTGGCGATATCTTCAGGTGAATCTGCAAATCCCGTTTTCGGTAGGCTGAGTCCTGCCTGAGCTAGAACCTGGAGAGTGCGTAATTTGTCTCGTGCAAGAGTAATGGCGGTCGAGGAGTTAAGAGAATAAACGCCCATTCGCTCGAATTGACGTAGCACCGCAACACCATAGGCGGTAATGGAAGTCCCAATGCGAGGCACGACAGCATCAAAACCTTCCAGTCTTTCACCTTGATAATAAAGGCATGGATGTTCGGCAAAAATATTCGCGTAGCAACGGAGGGTATCTATGACTCGCGCTTCATGCCCCCGTTTTAGCGCGACTTCTACTAAACGTCGAGTTGAATAGATGTCAGGTTTACGAGAAAGAAGGACAATTTTCATCCAAATTCGGCGTGTAAATCCTGGCGTTAGCCATGATGATGAAGCGCCGTCCTCCTATTTTGACTTTGAAATGAAAAGTTGCCGATCTTTCCCGACCGCCAGCTCGTAAGCAGCCCTGTAACGGAACGTCTTGCTTCGATGTGGAATTAGGTAAGCAATCAAGGATTTAATTTTGGCGTGGCGTTCACTTCATTCGATAATGCACTGGTTACTGTCGCGTTGATCGCAGACATTTTGAAGAAATACTGCGTATCGTTGATCAGATCAGTGATGGTTACGCGGGTTCCTTTGATGCCGCTTTTCACCGGGGTCATATATTCGCCTCCCATTGTAGTTCCTTGATAGACATTGTAGCCGGTAGCGCCTGCTACCGTCTTCCACCTGAGCGTGACTTGTTTATTGCCCGGACTGGCTTCAATAACCGGTGCTGCCAGGGGAAATATCGGTGTAGCGCTGATCTCATTTGATAACGCGCTGGTAACTCTTGAATTAACGGCGTTCATTTTGAAGAAATACTTCATACCGTTGGTCAGGCCGGTGATGGTTACGCTGGTTCCTTTGATGCCGCTTTTCACCGAAGTAGTCAGATTTTCCCCATCCGCTATGGTTCCTTGATAAATCTGGTAACTGGTGGCTCCCGCCGCCGCCGACCATTTCAGCGTCACTTTAGCGTTGCCCGCGACGGCAGCGATCAGAGTGGGTTTTTCCGGTTTGACGCTATAGGTCTTGGCACGTTGATTATTCGTTTCATTGGACTCAGTTGTTTCGTTCTGGCTATCAATAAAGGCTCGCAGCGTATTTGTCCCCACTTTTCGCGCCGAGAGCGTCAGCATGACCGATGTGCTCATGCCCGCATCCAGGGTGCCAATATCAGCCCAGACGTCGTTCACATCCAGGTAACCAGCGTCTCCTGCCCCTGTTCCTTGATTCTTAATCGTCGCGTTGACGGTGAAAGATTCATTGAGCGTAGGACTGTCAGGGTTCAAGGAAAGATCGGTGATTAGAAAATCAGGTTTAGGTTCCATAGGCGTGGCGTTGACCTCATTCGATAACGCGCTGGACCCAGCAGAGTTCACTGCTGCTACCTTAAAAAAATATTTCGTATTATTGGTCAGCCCGGTGATCGTTACGCTGGTTCCGGTAGTGCTGGTGACAGGTGTTCGAGACTCTTCTTCTGCGGTGAGTCTCTGGTAAACCGTATAGCTGGTAGCTCCCGCCACCGTCGACCACTTCAGCGTGACTTGAGCGTTGCCTGCCACGGGCTTGGCAAGCACCGGCGCGTTGGGGCGCGGGAGCGTGAAGATGGCGGTCACCGTCTTGTCCGTGTTCATTGTCAAGATACAAGTTCCGATCCCCGAGCAATCGTCGCCACTCCATCCGGTGAATTCCGTACCTGTGATCGGTGTGGCCGTGAGCGTGACAGTGGTCCCTGGCTTGTACTTAAAAGTATTTTCGGATGAATCCGGCCCGGAATTAATTCCGTCAGGGTTGCTGGTGACCGTTCCCGCCCCACGACCGGATTTAGCAACGGTCAATAAATAGGTAACCGGATCAAAAATAGCTTTTACTGATTGGCCGCCATTCATCACCACAATACAGGGACCCGTTCCCTCGCATCCGCCACCACTCCAGCCTGCGAACATGGAACCCGAGGCTGGGCTGGCGGTCAGGGTTACATTGGTACCAAAGTTATAGTCATTGCTACAGCCTGATCCACAGTCGATTCCGACAGGGTTGCTGATCACCCGACCATCTCCCGTTTTTTCGATCTGCAAATTCGCGGTGCATTGTCCATTGCGCACCAAACGGAGCGATTTCAAATTACCATATCGGACATTCCAGTAGTCAGATCCATCTGCAAAGGATACAAACCATGCGCTGCTGGAATTATTCTTCACCAAAGAATTAGACCAGCAGTTATTCTCGGGTGTAGTCGTTGGCGTATTCGGAAACCATAAGCTATTCACGGTTGGCTTAGGCGAAGTGTAATCCACCAAGGAGCGCAACTCATCCAGGGTCGGAGTACGCCACCCATTACCCGCAAGCGCGGTCATCGTTGACCAATCACCAATTTTTGGTGCTGCGGAGCAGATACTGCCATTAAATGTTTGTCCCACGAGACACCGCTTCCATACTAAACAAGTAGGAATGTGTGTGACAGTTCCATCCTCGTTATCAACATAATCTTCCGTAGGACGTTTATCGTTGAGCAGGGATAGGAATGATTGACTCGGATGTTCTGCTGAGTGTACCAAGCGAACGACAGAGTAGTTATAGCGACCATTTGAGGAAATATTGCCGTTATTAAAATGAATTCTCCATGCGCTGTTCGGATCATTTGTCACTAGGGAATCCGACCAAAACCATTTCGATGGTGTATTTGGAAAAATGGATTGGTCAATCTTTGGTGGATAGTCCGTTGTTATATCAGTAAGAGTAGATAATTCACGGATGTGCGGCAGCCGCCAATCATCGTAGCCGGCAAAATTTTTTTTCAGTGCGCTCGCTTGATCCCAAGTGTATTCAATGGCGTTTCCCGAGCAGGTGGTGCCAGTCCATTCTTGACCCATGGCGCAACGCATCCATCTTAAATTGGTGGTGGTATCAATAACGGTACCATCGAATTTATCGATATAACGTTCAGAGTAGGCTGGAAAGGAAAAAAGGATGGTTATTAATAATAGCAACAGCGAGAGGGTTCGAGAGATGTGTGAGATCATGACGGTTATCCATGCGCAGCAGGTCGATTGTAACTAATCATTCAAAAGTTTGTTTGATATACTGTGAGTTTATGAAAAGATAGAAACGTACTGTAACTGTTAAGATATGTGGGATTATCCTGGAACCTGCGCCGTTGGGTGTATATCGAAAAAATTCAAGCATCGTCAATGATTCAGGTAGATGGTACATCCACCGATTGGTGGGTGGCTGAACAAGTAGGTGCCACGCCGACTCCTACCACGCTCCGATGTGCTATATCAATGTCCTCGACTCGTCTGTTGCAAACCAGGCGGCACTTGAATCCCAGCGCCAAGGATTGAATGAATATGCGATGGCAAAAGGATACCAAATTATCCATGTGGTATGCGAATTTGGTTCTGAGGTTAGCGATAACTATAAAAAATTTCATGTGCTAATCAAAAAGCGTGATTTTGATAGATTACTAGTTGAACATAAAGACCGATTGACATGATTAGGTTTTCATTGATTTTAGGCGCTTGCACCATTTCATATTGATGTAATAAAAAATTTTGTTGCTATGTTTACCTCATTTTCAGTTTGACTATATGAATAGTACCAAATTGGTGCATACATAAATTAAACTGTTAAAATTTTGTATATTCTCTTGGGACATATCCCCGGGATCGGCTTGATTTATGTATTCACATTTTCGACCGCTTTCTAATTTACAGCATTTAGTGGAACCTTCGACCAGCAAGCCGCTGACGCGGCGTATCGTATTGTTGGCGATTCTCGGGGTTGCCGCCATGGCGCTGGTGATGCGTGCCTTATGGTTGCAGGTATTAGACCGAGATTTTCTTCGGAGTCAGGGAGAGGCGCGCGCAGTGCGTACTATTCCCATCCCAGCGCATCGCGGCATGATTACTGACCGTTTTGGTGAGCCACTGGCAGTCAGTGCTCCTGTGGATTCGGTATGGGCCAATCCCCGTGAACTGCTCAAGGCCGCGAATCATCTACCGGATTTGGCGCGGATGCTAGGCATGGAGCCAACCGAATTGAAACGTTTGGTCGATGCGCGCAAGGATAAGGAATTCATGTATCTGGCGCGGCGCATTCATCCGGATCTAGCCCGAGCTGTCATGGATCTCGGTCTGCCTGGAGTTGCCTTGCAGCGCGATTATCGCCGCTTCTACCCAAGTGGCGAGGTCATGGGACAACTGCTCGGTTTTACCGATATCGACGATGTTGGCCAGGAGGGCCTGGAACGAAGTATGGACAACGTGCTGCGTGGAATTCCAGGAGCACGGCGCGTCATCAAGGATCGTCTTGGGCGAACGGTGGAAACTGTCGAGCACATCAGCGAGCCGCGTCCAGGAAGCGACGTGCGTTTGTCGATTGATCGAAGAATTCAGTATCTTGCTTACCGTGCCCTTCAGGAACAGGTAAACAAGTTCAAGGCTAAGGCCGGTACTGCGGTGATCATGGATATCAAGACCGGCGAAGTGTTGGCCATGGTTGGCTTGCCAAGCTTCAATCCCAACGCCCCAGCGCGCGACCCTGGACGTTATCGCAACCGCGCCGTTGTTGACACCTTTGAACCAGGATCGACCATGAAGGTGTTTACCATCACCGCAGCCCTGGAAAGTGGCCGTTACAAGCCCGAAACTCCCATCGATACCCGTCCCGGCAGTTTTAACGTCGGATCCAAAACGATTACGGATGTTCACCCTTGTGGTCTGATTGATGTCGCACGGGTTGTGCAAAAATCAAGCAACGTGGGTGCAGCAAAGATAGCCCTTTCATTGCCCGCCGAACGGTTATGGAGTGTATTTTCTCGGGTGGGCTTCGGACGCCTTAGTGGTAGTGGATTTCCTGGCGAAGTAGGTGGTTATTTAGCTAATCATACTCGATGGAAGACGATAGAACATGCCACCATGTCCTATGGTTATGGTATTTCAGTAACTGCGCTGCAACTTACCCGCGCCTATGCCGTAATCAGTGATGGTGTCGCTCGACCGGTCACTTTTCTAGCGCAAGACCATCCGGTTGTTGGAGAACGCGTGGTAGATGAACGGGTCAGCGCGCAATTGCGTGACATCATGGAACTGGTGGTAGGACCCGGTGGCACGGCCACTAAAGCCCGCGTACCTGGTTATCGCGTTGGTGGAAAGACCGGCACGGCGCGCAAGGTCGGGCCTCATGGCGGTTATCTCGAACATAAATATCTATCCCTGTTCGTGGGTCTCGTGCCAACGACTAATCCACGCCTGGCGATGGGAATTGTCATCGACGAACCGACTCAGGGTGCTTATTACGGTGGGGAAGTGGCCGGTCCAGCCTTCGCGGCGGTAATGAATGGTGGATTACGGCTCATGGATGTAGCCCCCGACGACCTTGCGTCTCTTGGTCATCAAGTGATTGCCTTGCATGATGAAGTTGACAATTGAAAAATTGAGTCATTCTGCGCGAAGCGAAGTCGCAGAATCCATCTATACTTATAGAGATTCTGCGCGGAGAGTGCTAACACGCCCTCTGCGCAGAATGACAGAAAAAACTCAATCCTTTTATAGGGTGACACGTTCAACTGCGTAACTCCTAAATTATATATTTTTAATATTTTTAAACTCATCGAGATCGAGGAATTTCCGCGCCGCATTTTGATGAAACTTGTGTATCACTCAACAGCTAAAGCTGGTGGCTTTAATCAAGTCCAAAAAACAGGAGGACTGCGCATCTTCCCATAGCTAAAGCTAGGGATTTCCGCGCCGCATTTTGATGACCGAGGAGATTTTGATTAACGTCAATCCCCAGGAAACACGAGTCGCAGTGCTAGAGACTGGAGTACTCCAAGAATTATTCGTGGAACGGTCGAATCACCGGGGATTGGTGGGAAATATCTATAAGGGGCTTGTTTCTCGGGTTTTACCAGGGATGCAGGCGGCTTTTATTGATATTGGCCTGGAGCGTACCGCCTTTCTCCATGCTTCCGATATCCAACTCCAGAATAGCGAAGAATCGGGTGAACTGGGCTTCGCTAATGGTATTGCTAGGCTATGCCGCGAAGGTCAAGAAATTTTGGTTCAAGTGGTCAAGGATCCACTAGGAACCAAGGGCGCACGGCTGACTACGCATATTTCCCTGCCTTCCCGTTATCTGGTATTCATTCCAGGAATGGATTGCGTGGGCGTGTCACAACGCATCGAAAGCGAGACCGAGCGCGCACGATTACGGGAAATTATTCGGGCCGCTGCACCCGTTGAAGGTGGAATTATCGTGCGTACCGCCGCCGAGGGCGTAAATGATTCTGCCCTAATTGCGGATCTGGAATTTCTGAATCGACTGTGGAATTCAATTCGAGAAAATGCTCATACCAAGCCGGTAAAATCGATTCTTTACGAAGATTTACCGCTGATGATGCGCTGTCTGCGTGACTTTGTGGGCGAAGCCGTTGAAAAAGTGCGTGTTGACTCCCAAGAAATCTACCAGCGAATATGCCGTTTCGCAGAGCAACTGGTGCCTGGGATCGCCGGGCGCATTGAGCTTTACACTGGGAAAGATCCCATTTTTGATCTGTACGGGGTGGAAGACGAAATACAAAAAGCACTAGAACGCAAGGTTCCGCTCAAATCTGGAGGGCACCTGGTTATCGATCAAACCGAGGCGATGACCACAATTGATATCAACACCGGTGCCTTTGTTGGGCACCGCAATCTTGAAGAGACTATCTTCAAAACCAACCTGGAGGCGACGACGGTCATCGCTCGCCAGCTCCGGTTGCGTAACCTCGGTGGAATTATCATCATCGACTTCATCGACATGACTACGGAGGAGCACAAGCGTCAAGTCATGCGTTCCCTGGAGAAAGCCTTGGAGCACGACCACGCCAAAAGTTACCTCAGCGAAATATCCGCTTTGGGACTGGTTGAGATGACCCGCAAACGCACCCGCGAAAGTCTCGCCCATATTTTATGCGAACCCTGTCCAATTTGTCGTGGGCGTGGTTTTGTCAAGACGGTCGAAACCGTAGCCTACGAAATCTTTCGTGAGATTCTTCGTGAGGCTCGTCAATTCGACCCAGAACAATTTCTTGTCCTTACTTCTCAGGAAGTGCTGGACTTGTTGTTGGATGATGAGTCCTCTAGCCTAGCTGAACTGGCGACCTTTATCGGAAAGCCCATCAAACTTCAGGTAGAATCTTTTTATACTCAGGAGCAGTTCGACGTGGTGTTGATGTGAATCGTCACCAAACCCAAACCCTGACGGCTGATAGCCGGGAAAGACCGGCATTTTTAACGACGGTTGTAAAAACCGTCTCCTTTCCTCCCCATGGCTAAAAACCAGGGGTATCTCGGAGACACTGATGACTAAGTTCAACGTGCTCGTGGTCGATGACGCTAATTTTATTCGTGAATTCACGCGCCGCGGGCTGACTTCATCTATTCCGAATGTAGTAGTCCTGGAAGCAGTCAATGGCCGACATGCACAGGATATTCTGGCAAAAAAACCTGTGGATATCGTTTTATGCGATTGGGAGATGCCTGAGGTTGACGGACATGAACTCTTGTCGTGGATACGCAGCGATGATCGCTTTCACAATTTACCCTTCATCATGGTAACCAGCAGGGGCGAAAAGAGTTATGTCGTCAGTGCCGTGCGCGCTGGGATCGACGGTTATATAGTCAAACCGTTTACCATTGATATCCTGGTGAGCAAAATCCACGAGACCCTCGCGCGCCGTGGCAGGACGATTGCCTCGGAGACGAAAGCGATATCGACCGCCCATCCCTTTTCTGAATCCGTGGCCATTCTCACCAATAGCTACAAAAAGAATGATAAAGAAACCTATGAAGTAAAGGAAACCAGTGAAGTGGAGGATCGGGGATCACGCAATCTTTTGTCTCGGGTCAGTGCCCAGCTTCGTTATAGTAGTCGCGTGGTACGTTGTATCGTGCAACGCTTGGATCTGGGTGGATCCGTGGTGATTATCCCGCAAGAGGAGAGCAGCCCGGCCATCATGGATCAAGTCGTCCTAGCGCTGACCCTCGACTCTCCGACACTGCATGTTAAGGATATCAACGCGGTCGTGAACGCCATCGATGCGATTGAATCACGCAACGAAACTCGTTTCAAACGCCTTACATTACGTTTCGTGGATGAGGATCCGAAAAAACAAGCTGCCTTATCACGGCTTATTACCTCAGTTTGACACTCACCCGAATTTATTTGTGAGAGAGTCAAAAGAACTGCGCGTTTTTTATAAAGCCAAGGAGTTATAAACAGGTGTTGATCTTCGAGCAATCTCGTTTCGGTCGCGTCAATTCTGCCCAAATTCCAGCCATGGTCTTGAATGACGATATTCCTGCTGGGTTGCGGCGCGCCACTCGGCCGTCGCTACCCGAGGTTTCGGAACTTCAGGTAGTGCGTCACTATACCCGATTGTCGCAACGCAATTTTTCTATTGACACCCATTTTTATCCGCTTGGTTCATGCACCATGAAGTACAACCCACGAGGAGCACACGCTGCTGCTTCGCTCCCCGGCTTTCTGGCGCGTCACCCTTATAGCGATGAATCCTTAGGTCAGGGATTCATGGCTTGTTTATACGATCTTCAAGGGATTCTGCGGGAGGTAACGGGAATGCGTGCGGTCTCGCTCACTCCCATGGCAGGCGCTCAGGGAGAACTCGCGGGGGTGGCGATGATTCGGGCCTATCACCGTTTGCGTGGCGATACCGGACGCACCGAAATCTTGATTCCAAATGCTGCTCATGGCACTAATCCAGCCACCGCCGCCATGTGTGGTTTCACGGTGCGCGAAATTCCCACTGACCGCCAAGGCGATGTCAATTTGGTCGCTCTGGAGCAAGCAGTGGGCGCGAATACTGCTGGAATCATGCTTACTAATCCTTCCACGTTAGGAGTGTTTGAACGACGCATCCAGGATATTGCACGAATTGTCCATCGCGTCGACGGGTTGCTGTTCTATGATGGTGCCAATCTCAATGCCATTCTTGGAAAGGTGAAGCCCGGCGAAATGGGTTTCGACGTGATGCACATCAACCTGCACAAGACTTTTTCGACCCCCCACGGTGGCGGCGGTCCAGGTGCGGGTCCGGTGGCGGCTGGTGAGCGACTGGCCGAGTTCCTGCCAGTACCCATGGTAGATTACGACGGTAGCCACTATCGCTGGTTAACCGAAAATGATCGTCCACGCACCATTGGTCGTTTATCCGCTCATGCCGGAAATGCCGGCATCCTGCTGCGGGCTTATGCTTATATACGGATGTTGGGACGCGAGGGGATGGAGCGAGTAGCGGAATATGCCACGCTTAATGCCAATTATCTGTTGGTACGCTTGGCGGCAGCGGGTTTCGAGCTGGCTTTTCCGACGCGGCGCGCCAGCCATGAATTGGCCTTGACCCTGCGTCGTGAAACTACTGAATTTCATACCAACGCCATGGATTTTGCCAAGCGTCTGCTTGACCATGGCTTTCATGCTCCCACTACCTATTTTCCGTTACTGGTGCCTGAGTGCCTGCTCATCGAGCCGACCGAAACCGAGACCAAGGAAGAACTGGACGCTTTCGTGGCCGCTATGAAGGTTATCCTTGAGGAAGCGCGCGTCAATCCTGAGCGTCTCAATACTTCGCCCCATCATCTTCCGGTTCGGCGTTTAGACGATGTCAAAGCAGCACGCGAGCTGGATCTCGCGTGGCGGCCACAAAAAATTTAACGTCAAAAAAATCTACGACAGTCCTTCAAAGGAATAAAAAATTCATGTCTGCCTTGATTTGTGGTTCGCTGGCCTACGACACTATTATGCTGTTTCACGACCGGTTCAAAAATCATATCTTACCGGATAAAGTTCATATACTTAACGTTTCCTTTTTGGTTCCTGAAATGCGCCGTGAATATGGTGGCTGTGCTGGCAATATCGCCTACAACCTCAATTTGCTTGGTGGGACGGCGCTACCGATGGCAACCGTGGGTGATGATTTTGGACCCTATTCCGAATGGATCGACCGTTGTGGAATTAATCGCAGCTATATCAAAATAATCAAAGGTACCTATACTGCGCAGGCATTTATTACGACCGATCAGGATGATAATCAGATCACCGCTTTTCATCCGGGCGCAATGTCTTTTTCTCATCATAATCGTGCGGATAAAGCAGAAGGGGTAACGCTGGCAATGGTTTCTCCCGACGGGCGCGAAGGAATGATCGAACACGCCCGGCAGCTTGCCGAAGCCAATATTCCCTTTATTTTCGACCCTGGTCAGGGAATGCCCATGTTTGATGGCCCAGACTTGCTCAATTTTTTAGATCTGGCCACCTGGGCTACTTTTAATGATTATGAGGCGGAATTATTAAGGAAACGAACCGGACTCTCGTTACACGAGCTGGCGAAACGAGTGGATGGTTTAATTATCACTCGAGGTTCTCAAGGCGCGATGATTCATACTAAAGGACGCACGGTCGATATTCCACCCGCTCCAGCGAAAATCGTTGCCGATCCCACTGGCTGTGGTGATGCCTTTCGTGGTGGATTACTGTATGGCTTAATGAAAGAAATGGATTGGGAAACTACGGGACGCATCGCTTCCCTAATGGGTACCATTAAAATAGAACATCACGGCACCCAAAATCATCATGTTACTTTAGAAGAAATTCGATATCGATTCAGTAGCGCGTTTGGATATGATTTTTAATTGCCCTGATTTTTGCTACTCTACACCTTTTCCTGGCTGAAATCGAACTAATTCTAGTTGTAAGGAACCAATACGAACTTCCGCTTTCACCTGTACAATTGGGCGTTCGCTTCGATCCAGTGCGAGCCAAGCAAGTAGATCTCCTTTTTGCTGCAAGGCATCGCCTAGATAGGTATGTAAGCGGAGTTTTATTGTTGAGAAGACTCCCGCCGGCACTTCAATTTTTTCTTCGCCAAGCATTTCCACCCTCAACCACCAGCTTTTACCCGAAGAATAAACAGGCAAACGTAATGCCGCCCCTGGTTGATAATTGAAGGCGCGTATCTGAAAAGTTGCCGAAAGAGTATCCATCACTCCTGAATTTATCTCGAATTGTTCGTTTTTTTTGGTCTTACCGCGCTCATCGACGGTTCCCATGGCTATACATTTTTGATGATCAAAATGGATTTCGGTATGTTTATGCAGCCGTGATCCCAATAATTTGCCTTCATCTTGATCCAAAATAAAGTGGGATGCCATTCCTGATACCGAATGACTGTAGGCAAGAATCGAATCATGACCAACAAATATCATTCGATACCATTTTCCTGTATGTGCTTCCGCTGCATAGAGTCGATGCCAGACACCATCTTTTAATATTGGTGGGCGTACTTCCAGATGAGCGCGACCCGCCGATAATCCCATGTAACTCACCGCGTATTCTGCGCGTTCGCCGGGGGTAAAAGGCAAACCACGATAAACTTCCTCTTCTTCAACAACAGGAGAAACCACCCCAGGCACGCAAAAAGTTTCCCCGGTCGCGGGCAATGTAAAAATAAGCATCAGTGCGATCAGTGATAAATGGGTAATCATTTGATTTATTTTCATCAGTGTGCCCGATAAAATCGGTCCTTGAGGATTAAAAATAAATTAAAATTCTTTCCAGTTATCCTGTGGCTGTTTATTGTCAATAGCGTTCCTTCCAGGACGCGCTGCTAATGCTGACGTAGCTACGGATGCAGCAGTGCTTGACGTGGTAATTACCAATTTTTCCAAGTGCTTCAATAATTCAACAACTTCACCAGAAGCTGCCATGCACTTATTGTATTCGGCTTCGGCACCGACCAAATCATTTTTTTCTTTTAGCTGTATTACTTGATGAATAAATTCATGCATTTTAGCGTGAGTCTTTTCCAAAGAGATCATTTCTGGCAGATGCTTATAACGGGCAAAACCATGAGCGTAAAGCCAACGTCCAAGTTTACATTCACGATGAGAACTGGCTTGATCCTTGGTTAAGGTGGATTTTCCTTCCAAAAAAGATTTGAGGCGTTCACGCCAGGCCAGATGCATGGCGCGCGCCGCCGCGAAATCCATAGTGGCGTCGATTGCCTGTTGACTAGCATTTTCCTTGCGTTCTTCCCCCGACAGACGAAATACAGAAATTTCCGCCATTAATCGATCCACTTGTGTTTTCATTGATTCCGTGGCAGCGCTGGCTTGTTCGACGAGGGCAGCATTTTGTTGGGTAATCCCGTCCATTTGAATGATTGCGGTATTCACTTGCTCAATACCCGCACGTTGTTCTTTGGAAGCCGTGGTAATGTCAGCCATGAGAATGGTTACTCGATTAATGCTGGTAAGAATTTCCTCCATGGTTCGACCTGCGTTTTCAACCAAATGAAAACCAGTAGTAACCTTTTCCACTGAGTCGCCGATAAGCATCTTGATTTCCTTGGCCGCTGCCGCGCTACGCTGGGCGAGAGCACGAACCTCTGCCGCCACCACGCTAAAACCACGCCCTTGATCCCCTGCGCGTGCTGCCTCGACTGCGGCGTTTAAAGCAAGAATATTTGTCTGAAAGGCAATTCCATCAATCACGCTAATAATATCGACGACCTTATGCGAGGATTCATTAATCGAATTCATGGTTCGCACCACCTGATCCACAACTTCGCTGCCTTTTTTCGCTACGTTCGCTGCATTAATTGCTAATTGATTAGCCTGATTAGCGTTATCCGCGTTTTGGGTTACAGCAGAAGTTAGCTGCTCCATGCTTGCAACAGTTTCTTGCAAACTTGATGCTTGTTCCTCGGTGCGTTGTGAAAGATCCTGATTCCCGATTGCGATTTCGTGGGAGGCATGACCAATAGCTTCGGATGCCTCTCTGAAACGACGAATTAATGCCTGTAATGTGATTACGGTTGTATTAGGGCCTGTTAACACTAACTGAACATATCTAAAATTAGGCCAAAAGTGATAA
>CAUYTW010000340.1 GCA_963575715.1 Gammaproteobacteria bacterium
CCTTGCAGGTCACCCCACAAGCCCCTCGATCCCGAAGGGTCGAGGGGTGATTGACTAATACAACTCACGGATGTGGATAGTTTTTCTTGTTTCTGGTGAATAGATGCCAAAAGTGGCGCGAGCGGACGGATCGCAGCTATAGGTGGAGCAGCTACCGTTTGGCGCACGTAACCAAGACAAATTGGCAAGATTCGCCGTGATATCGACGCTGCCCGTCGCAGTGGGATTCGGTGCTGTCAGAGAAAGAGTGCCATTGCCTCCCGATACGTTAATTGCCGAGGCTGTGGTATTGATTGTTCCCGATGTTCCCGGTGTTTCCGATAATACGAAAGTATTGCTGGGCAGGCTCGTGCAGCTATCGTCATTGTTAATTATCCACGAATTCCCACTCCAATATTGCGTCTGGACAGGAATGGATAAGTTCGCTTTTTCCGAACCAAAGGCATTGGACAGCCGCAGGCGACCAAAACGTAAATCAGTCGATCCATTATGCGTCACCATGGAGGACGTGGTTGTTACTCCATCGCTATCCACCGGTTTTGCCGTGATGGTGACGTTCGTACTCGGTGCAACCGGTGAGGCTGCTCGGCTGACCTTGTGAAAGGCAGTGATGTTTGCCGTGCCGTTGCTCCATGTTCCAGAAGGCGGCGTGGCCCCCGTGCCCAGCGTTGATCCCGTCGGCAGGTTATTCGCTGCGAAAACAAAATTGCTCCATGCCGTCGGATCGAATTTAGCGAAACTGCCCGTATAGTTTTGTGTGATGACATCGCTAGCATTTCGTGCGGTCAGAATGAATCGCGTTTTGAATTCCTCGCCCAGGTAAGTAAAAGTCGAAGCGAAAGTTTCGCTCGTTCCAGTATTAACATCAATGCGGTCAATGAGGGAATCGCCACTGGTTTCAGGCGTTATATTGAAATGATCAGGATAAAAACGACCAAAATAAACCGTGTCGGTGTTATTGCCAAATTTGCAACCATATTTTCCACTTACCAAACTATTCGAAAAATCATTGGTGCAATCACCAGCGGCATTATCAATGGCGGTAAAAGTATCGTCATAAACCGCGTTGGTCTTCAATCGAAAATATCCTACCTCGTCATAAACAAATACTGATCCGCTGGCGATGCCAGTCGCTGAATTTGCTCCATTGAAAGTGCCAGAGGCAATACCATGGCGATTCGCGCCACTATGAGCTTCCAACCAAGTTCCATTTCGACTGCTGTTGCTCTGGAGTAATGGAGTGCCATCATAGCCCGTAACAGCCGTGGCGCTTAAATTAAAGGTAGATCCCGTTTTTATTTTTGGGGTTGCCGACGGACTGGTGCCCGTGCTATCCGCGTTTGCATTGGAAGACGAAATTGTAAAGCTCTGTGGTCGAATAGCAAAATTATTAGTGGAGCAGGCAGGCGTTCCGCTACCAACTTGCATCCGTACTCGCACGTTCTTAGCAGCATTAGCGTAATTGAAGCTCATATTTTTTCTCCCCAGATTGCCCGTAACGAAAGAAATACTTTGCGCAGTATTCAGCCCAGATCCAGTTGGACAGGCTGAACTCGACGCATCGACCAAATCAACCGCGACGGTTCCCGTATAGGTGGTATTAATTGTAGAGCCGCTACTAAGAGCCACCACGTCAAGGGCAAAGGCCGTATTAGCTAGCTTAGTATAAATATGGGTCTTGGGCGCTGCTCCTGTTTCAATTGCATCAAAGCTGCAAGAAGCCGCAGCAAAAGTCATCGTGCAATTTTGGTTTGAACCAATAAAGCAACGTGTGGCATTCGCGGATGGTGGGGAAACATTAACGGTTCCCAAAGTGATGCTGCTAGCGGTAACGTAACTGAGTTGCCGAGTTGTCATGCCACCCGTCATTGTGAAAGTATCACCGCCCACCCAACCTGTGGGAGAAAGTCGAATAGTAACATTTCCCGTGTACAACATTGAGCATGAAGAATCCAAGCAGGTCTTAATGGTTACCGTTTCATTATTACAAATAGATCCAATACCATCGTGTTCGATCTGGACGTGATCGAATGTACCTGAACAAGAACGTCCTAATATCATGTCTGCGTTTACTTCCGCAGCACTCAATTCATAGTTATACAGTTTCACCTCATCAATCATCCCGTGAAAATTTCGTCCAGGCATTAGACTACAACCAGATCCTGTGGAAATATCGCCACCAATGTAAAACGGACAAGTATTAGCCTGCAACGTTCCATACCAATTATTTGTACTGCTATCGGCTACTCCATTGATATAAATACGTTGTCTACCGGGGCTTACAGCAGAATTAAAGGTAATCGCAATATGCGTCCATTTATTAAGCGGAATAATTGCCGATGAAGTTAAGGTTGCCACGTTCCACCACCAAAATAATTTCCCGCTAGGATTGAGATGAAACTCATAATTAGTATCATTCGAGAGAATTGAATATAAATCACTTGATGGATAAGCGGTAGGATATATCCAGGCGGATGCAGATAATTGGGTTGTATAATCGAATAAAGGGCTATCCGCTACCGCTACTATAGCTTTCCCGTCAAATTGCCCAGCATTGCAAAATCCACCAATGACAGACGAATATTGAGATGCAATAGTCGGATTAGGAGAAACCGGAGTGGTGCATGTCGGTGTAGTGGTTAGGTGACCATGTAAGGCAGTACCCCCGCTGTCAATGACTTCGCTGCTCGCTCCTGTCCATGAGCCAACGGTTTCATCTAGCTTGAAATGAGTTATAGCGTTGGCGAGAACCAATACCGTGGCGCTTTGCGATGACGCACCCGGTGAAGTTACGGTATTAGTCAACGAACCTTGCTGGGTCAAGGCCACTGCGAGGAGTAGTTGAGCATTTCCGCCATTTGCTGGTAGCGCCGGGATGGTCCAAGTAATGGTTTGCGCCGTAACTACGACGGAACCAAGGGTAGTCACATGATTGACATAATTCATCCCGGACGGCAAAACATCGGTGAGCGCCACATTGGCGAGGGCAACGCCATTGTTGTTGGTTGCCGAGAGGGTAAAAGTGATGACATCATTAATTGTCGCTGCCGATGTACTGGCGATTTTGCTAAGGGTCGGCACTGGAGGCGAAACGGTGTAAACCTGTCCGGTGAAATTGCTATTGCCGGTTCCTGTCCCTCCCAAGGACGAGCCAGCCGAATCGACGATGGAATCGTTGTCCACCAGGTTAAGTCCAAGCGTGCCATTCGTCCCCGTGCCGGTGTTCGCCGTGACGGTCCAAGTCGTACCGCTACCGCTAACCGAGCTAATAGTGGTACCTGTCACACCTCCCGTTGGTACCAATGAAAAATCGGTAGCATCTACGCCAGATACGCTAACGCTGAATATCACTACCCAGGAAACTGCGGCGTTAGCTGTGGTTGGATCCGTGCTGGTACGGTTGATCGAGACGACCGATGGACACGCCGAAGTGATGAAAGTGATATCGCTTCCATTGGTTATGCCTACGCTATTTACGCCCTTAGCGCGAAAGTGGTAAGTGGTATTGCAGGTCAGCCCGGTCACGATGGCGGAAATGGCGCTTCCAGACGCGTTGGTCGCCAGGGGACTTTGAATGGCCGTCACCGTGTTGCCATAGCTCGTGGTTAAGCCATAATCAAAGGTCACTGTGGTTATAGCGCCATTACTGCTGACCGTGCCGTTCAGGGTCGCACTCGTGCTGGTCACGTTTGAGACTGCGTTGGTAGTGATGGTTGGAGCACCAATGTAAGTAATTTTCACTTGACCACTGCCACCACTGCCACCATTACGATTCGTAGAGCTAGTGGCATAACCACCGCCGCCACCGCCACCAGCGGTAATCCCCGTATTACCCGTTCCACTGCTAGTCAAACCAGCGCCACCATTACCACCACCGTTCGCTGTGCCCGTGCCAGCCGTATTACCACTAGCATTTCCGCCCGCGTTGGTACTGCCGGCACCACCGCCCCCCGCACCCCCCGTCCCCGTTGATACGCCATTGGAACCATTGCCTCCAGCATAAACCGTGTCACCAACACCGTTTAACGTGGACCCGGTTCCACCAGCACCGCCACTATTATTGCTTGCTGCGCCTCCGCCCCCTGCCCCACCCTTGGCCACGACCACGCTCCCAGCAAAACCGGAATCACCACCCGCCGTGCCATTTCCTGTCGATCCAGTTCCACCCACGCCGACCACCACTGAATAGGCGGTGCCAGGTATTACGGTAACCACCTTGCTGGCATATTGTCCGCCCGCGCCGCCTCCCCCCTTGGCTGGGTTACCGGTCGCGCCGCCTCCCGCTCCACCTCCGCCCCAGGCTTCCACCGTGGCGGAGGTCACACCCGCTGGTGCCGTCCAGCTAAAGTTCCCTGGTGATGAAAAGGAATCCGTGACCGCATGGGCGCTATTCAAAATAAACCACGTCAGAAGCACCATTCCAAATAATTGAAAATAACTGGTTATCCGATAAAAATTAAAGTTCATAAATCCTCAGCGTGTTCGTGAAGGAGTTTAATAATTACGCAGTTGAATTTGTCACTCTATAAAAAGATTGAGTTTTTTCTGTCATTCTGCGCGGAGGGCGCGTTAGCGCCCGTAGTCGCAGAATCTCGGAATCTCTTAATATTAATCTGTGCATAAGTAAGGTGACACCTAAAAAATTGTGTAATAGGCTGTGGACTGGGTCTCCAATTTTAAGAGTGTCACCTAACCAATGCACAGATTAATAGTAGATGGATTCTGCGACTCCGCTTCGCTTCGCGCAGAATGACTTGGTATTTTTCAATTGCGTAGCTCCTAGAGTTAGAAATGCAAAAAATAAAACCAGAAAATGGATAGGAACAATATTATTCATCAAGCAATAATTATGGATATCGATATTATCAATTATGAATTATCTGGATTGATTCCCAATGCCCGTAATTGATCGGCCAATCGTTGAACACGTTGACGCTCTGCCTCGGCACGTTGATATTCAGTTTCAGCGCGTTGACGCTCTGCCTCGGCACGTTGGCGCTCCGCCTCGGCACGTTGCTCGGCTTTTTGGGCGCGATGACGTTCCAGGAGAATTTTTTGATCCTTGACAATCGCCGTTTCAAAATAATTTCCATCGGGCCTATATACCACAAGATCATTATCATCCAGATGAAAACGTATCCCCAATCGTGGACTTGTCCAGCCTTCCATTTCGGGTATTTTTTCTAGCTGGTTGGATTGACGCAGCCAGCCATCGAGCCTCCCGCGATCCGGATCATGAATATAGTATTCCTCGACCCCATATTTTTCATAAAAATGAAACTTGCGAGACATTTCCTTGGCTCGATTGCCAGGTGACATGATCTCGAAGACTACCTGCGGGGCGATATTATTTTCACACCATTGCCGATAGGAACCACGATGCCCCGGCGGACGACCAAACGCCACCATCACGTCGGGTGCCATTCGTAGGGTATTGTTTCCCTCCACCGGATACCACAGTAAATCACCCGCAACAAAAACATCGGGTCTTCCAGCGAACATCCCACTTATGCCGGTGTGAAGAGTAACAATAATCTCGAACTGTTTAGTATTGTCGGCCATTGGTTTTCCATCGCTATCGGGATAGATGATTTCTTTTTTGTTCCGTGCTCGAAGCGACTCAGGGTACGTTGCCGTCCTGGAAATTCCGGTTGTGGTTGTTGACATTATTTTTTCCTCAAGCATATTCATTTCGTTGCAACGTAGTCCGATTACTCGGATTTAGGCTGGTCAAGTTGGGACTTGCAAGCGTTACCTCACAAGCCCCTCGATCCCGAAGGGTCGAGGGGTTCTTGACGGATGGAGAAGATTTTTTGATTTTTCTAATTATGCGATTGATTACAAAATACTATTTATCTATATACTACAAAATTATTATCATCGAAGGACTCCAAGGATGGAGGACGACCCCGCAGCCCGGTTGCGTAGTGAAACGGAGCAGAGGGCGCCACGGCAGTGTGCTCGGTGGTTTCGCCGTTGAATTCGCGATAGTCTGAGGTCATGGCTAGGGTAGGGGTTGTGTTAAGAAGACCCGGAAGATCACGTAAAACCCGCCGGGCGGTTGTCAACGTAAAGTTGCTACGGGCGGTAGGCCCGGACGTTATGCGCGTGGAGCGGTACAAGCCACCGAGGCTCGATTTAGCACAAGCTAGTCGATGACCGAGGACCGCTGTGAATCGCGAATTCTCTGGACTGATGAGCCGAGGATGGACCGAGGTAAAATCAGTCACGGCGAAACTCCAATCGGTGAAAATGTATCCCCAATCGTGGAATTTGCGAGACATGTGAACAGTGACGAATCAATTCTACTGTCAATAATTTGACGAAGCATCATCGCTCTGTGGTGAATAATTTTTAATAGTTTGATTTAATAGTTATTTTAATAATAAACACACTAACCATTTATATTTTTTCCGCTTTAGAATGGTCGATAACAAATAAAAAATTATAATTAAATCAAAATATTATATGATATTTAACAGTGATTGGACACTATTTTTTCGAGATGGCATGGTTATCGCTTAATTCAAGGAGAGTCGGCATCCAACGAAAAAAGGCTAACCAATGAACACGTTACTTAACCTGGCCGGAGGAGTTGCCCAGGAATCACCCTCCACGGCTATTTTTTTCCCATCTCTTGTCAATGAGGAGCAGTATCCGGAGGCGTTCGTTTTTCCACCCGAGGAGGAATCTCAGACCACCAGCCTGCCCGCGCTGCGACTCGCCGGAGTCCTGCAAACCAGCCTGGAACTCGAACAGGTACTCCGTTTGTTTTCGGCTGAAATTACGCCGCTCGTGCCTCATGACGGACTCACATTCTTTCCCCCCAGCAAGGGAGAGCACTTGAGCTTGGGGCGGCGCGCTTCTCATAGCGTAAGTTATTGTCTCACTCTCCATGATCGCCCCATCGGGACATTATTAATGTATCGTGATCGGCGCTTCGTCAAGAATGAAGTTGATACCTTAGAAGATCTGTTGCGGGGTTTGCTGTATCCCTTGCGTAACTCCTTGCTTTACCAGGAGGCCGTCATTGCGGCGCTCCGCGATCCGCTCACCGGGATCGGCAATCGTGCGGCGCTGGATCTAGCTCTGGAGCGAGAAGTACGGCTGGCGAAGCGAAACGGCATTCATTTATCCATGTTGGTCCTGGATGTGGACCGTTTCAAACGCGTAAACGATACCTACGGTCACTCAGCGGGCGATTGTGTGTTGCGGACTTTGGCGCACTGCGTGAGTACTTGTGTCCGTGCCACCGACCTAGTAGCCCGTTTTGGTGGCGAGGAACTGGCGGTTTTGCTGAACAACACTGACGCGCAAGGAGCGTATTTTCTTGCGGAGCGTATCCGCTGCGCGGTTGAGGCTACGCAAATTCATTATGACAACCATGAAATTCAAGTAACCGTGAGCATCGGAGTGGCGAACCTTCATGCCGGAGATGATGGCCACAGCCTGTTCTGCCGCGCCGATACCGCGCTGTACCGGGCAAAAGAGAGTGGTCGCAATCGCACCCATTACAATGGCAGTCTGGATGAATCCTCAATCATTAGTAATATCATGGGAAATGCCTAAATAAGAACATCCAAGGATGTGAACCAAACTTCAGTTATCATAGCCATTCGCGTTTGATAATTGAGGAATCACCATGTCGAATTCCCATCACAGTCGTCTGATTATCCTCGGCTCCGGCCCTGCTGGTTACACTGCCGCGATTTATGCCGCCCGCGCCAATCTTAATCCCCTGCTGGTCACTGGAATGGAACAAGGCGGCCAGCTCATGAGCACCACTGAAGTGGATAATTGGCCCGGCGATGACGCTGGCGTGCAAGGAGCAGACCTCATGGAGCGGATGCGTCGCCACGCTGAACGCTTCCATGCCAAAATGGTGTTTGATCACATTCAAGCCGCCGATTTGGTTAGCGGCGGCCCTTTTCGACTTCAGGGGGATAGCGCGACGTATACCTGCGATGCCCTGATCGTCGCTACCGGAGCCTCAGCCAAGTGGCTGGGCTTGCCCTCCGAGCAGGCGTTTCGTGGCCGGGGCGTATCTGCCTGCGCCACTTGTGACGGTTTTTTCTACCGCGATCAGCCCGTGGCAGTGATTGGCGGCGGCAATACCGCCGTGGAAGAGGCTTTGTATCTTTCCAATATTGCTTCCCATGTTACCCTGGTTCATCGCCGCGAGCGTCTCCGCGCTGAAAAGATCATGATTAGTCGTCTGATGGAACGGGTCGAGGCCGGCAAAGTTAGTATCGAATGGAACAGCAAGGTGGACGAAATTCTTGGTGACAAAAATGGAGTCACTGGGTTACGAATCAAAAACCGTGCGGGTTCCAACAAGGACATCGAACTTCAGGGGGTATTCGTCGCCATTGGCCACTTCCCCAACGCCCAGATTTTTGAAGGTCAACTGGAACTGCGTCATGGCTATATCAAGGTTCGGGGTGGACCCGATGGCAATGCTACCGCGACCAATATCCCCGGAGTTTTTGCTGCCGGCGATGTCGCCGATCATATTTATCGTCAAGCCGTGACCTCGGCGGGATCTGGCTGCATGGCCGCCCTGGATGCGGAAAAATACTTGGACACCCTATAAGGATCAAGGTTGTTTCTGAAGAATCTGCATTTTGTAAGTAATGATTAACAAATCAGATACTATGCGTGAGCCTTCGTGATGGCGCGCATTGCCGCACCAAACCTGCCGTGCGTAAACCGTGATGCTTAAAATTAAGGGACTTTTTATGATGCCCACCATCAGCCAAATTTTGATTGCCCTGCCGCAGGAAAGTTTGTCTACGGTCGATACCGACCATTCTCCCCCTCATGCAAATGGTCATGGGCGACCATTGCCGGAGGATGCAATGCTGATCATGCCGGTACGCAATATCGTGTTGTTTCCGGGGATCATCCTGCCCTTGGTAATTAACCGTCCGCGTTCAATCGCTGCTGCCCAGGAAGCGGTACGCAGTGATCGACCCATCGGCATCCTGTTGCAACGCGAGCCGGAGGTCGACGATCCCATCAACCCTAATCTTCACCAGATTGGCACCATCGCCATGGTGCTACGCTACCTGACCGGCCCTAATAATGCCCACCATATCATCTGCCAGGGCCAAAAACGTTTTCAGATAATCGAATATCTCGATGGCTATCCGTTCCTGTGCGCACGTATCGAACCAATAGAAACGCATGATCAGGTTACCAAGGATCTTTCAGCGCACGGCCACATCTTGAAGCAGAAGGCTCTTGAGGCTTTGCACCTGCTACCACACGCTCCAGAAGATTTGGTGATGGGCATTCAGGGCATTGAGCACCCTGCCTTCCTCGCCGACGTAATCGCGAGTTATCTCGATCTGAAGCCGGAAGAAAAGCAGGATATCCTCGAAACCCTTGAGCTTAAGTCTCGTATCGATAAAGTCATGACCTTCGTTGGCCATCGGCTTGAGGTGTTGCGCCTCTCCAAAGAGATTAGCCAGCAAACCCAGGAAAAGGTGGATGAGCACCACCGCAAGTATCTCTTGCGTGAGCAGATGAAAACGATCCGCAAGGAGTTGGGCGAAACCGAAGATCGTTCCGAGGAAATCCGTGAACTTAGCGAGGCGATTGAAAAGGCCGGGATGTCCGAGGAAGCCGAGCAGGCGGCGCGCAAAGAATTAAAAAAACTTGAACGCATGCCCGAGGGCGCGAGTGAATACTCCATGGCGCGAACCTACCTCGACTGGTTGATTGAGTTGCCATGGTCGGTGGTTGACCCAATACTTACCGATATTGGAGAAGCACGGCGGATTCTCGATCACGACCATTATGGACTCGATAAGGTCAAGCGCCGCATTCTTGAATTTCTCGCGGTGCGTAAGCTCAGGCCCGAAGGCAAGAGTCCGATTCTCTGCTTTGTCGGCCCACCGGGAGTCGGCAAGACTTCACTCGGCCAGAGTATCGCACGCGCTACGGGCCGCAAATTCGCGCGCCTCAGCCTTGGTGGTAGCCACGATGAGGCTGATATCCGTGGACATCGTCGGACTTATATCGGGGCGCTACCGGGCAACATCCTTCAGGCGGTGCGTCGCGCCGGTACTCGCAATGCTGTGATCATGCTCGACGAGATGGACAAGCTCGGTAACAGCGGATTTCACGGTGATCCGTCCGCCGCACTGCTTGAAGTGCTCGATCCGGAGCAAAATTCGACTTTCCGTGATAACTACCTTGGTGTCTCTTTCAATCTCGCCGAGATTATCTTCATCGCCACCGCTAACATGTTGGATACGGTGCCGGGAGCGCTCAAGGACCGCCTGGAGGTGCTCCATTTGCCTGGTTATACCGAAGAGGAAAAAGTCCAGATCGCGCTCCGTTATTTAATCGACCGCCAACTCGACGCCAACGGACTGACTACGCACAACGACCCACCTACCAAGCTCTGTACGCTGACTGAAAGCGCAGTACGCCGGATCATCCACGATTACACCCGCGAGGCCGGCTGCCGTAATCTAGAACGGGAAATTGGCGCAGTATTCCGCCATGTCGCCATGAAGATTGCCGAAGACAACGTGACCGAAAACCTCGTGATCGATGCTGAAGATCTACATCCCATCCTGGGACCCACCAAGTTTGAAAACGAGGTGGCAATGCGCACCAGCGTGTCGGGTGTCGCCACTGGACTAGCCTGGACACCTGCCGGGGGCGATATCCTGTTCATTGAGGCTACGCGGATGCCAGGCAAGGACAGTCTAATTTTGACCGGCCAACTTGGTGACGTCATGAAGGAGAGCGCGCGGGCGGCGTTGAGCCTGGTTAAAACCCGTGTGCAAGAGCTGGCGTTGACTGAGGATATTTTTGAAAAAACCGATATTCATATCCATGTTCCTGCTGGTGCCATCCCCAAGGATGGACCAAGCGCCGGTGTTGCGATCTTCATTGCCTTGGTTTCGCTGATGACCGGGCGCGTCTGCCGTAACGACCTTGCCATGACAGGCGAAATCAGCCTGCGCGGCCAGGTGCTGCCGGTGGGTGGAATCAAGGAAAAGGTGGTTGCGGCAGTGCGCGCCGGGATTACCACGGTCATGTTGCCGGCGCGCAATCGCAAGGAATTCGAGGAAATCCCGGAAGAAGCACGCAACCGTTTAACTTTTCATTGGATTGATGATGCAAATCAAGCAATCGAAATTGCCTTCGCTACTGGCAAAGGGTGAATCACCCGATACGTAAGGGCTGGCAGCCGGGGAAAATCGGCGTTTTTACTGGATGGTTGCAAAACCGTCTCTTTTGCTCACCGCCCTAAAGGGCGAGATTTCTCGGAGACACTGATGAAAATTACGATTTTTGGAACAGGATATGTCGGTTTAGTTACTGGAACCTGCCTTGCGGAGGTGGGTAATGAAGTTCTCGGTGTTGACGTGGACGAACGCAAAATAGCCATGCTGCAACGCGGCCAGCCGCCGATCTATGAACCCGGACTGGAAGATCTGTTACGCAGCAACCTTGAGGCCGGACGGCTGTCTTTCACGACTGACCCGGCAGCGGGTGTTGCCCACGGCCTTTTTCAGTTCATCGCCGTTGGCACTCCGCCAGACGAGGATGGTTCCGCCGATCTTCAATATGTCCTAGCCGTAGCGCGCAGCATCGGAGAGCACATGGACGACTATCGAGTAATCATCGATAAATCAACGGTTCCGGTAGGAACCGCCGACAAGGTGCGCCAGGCAGTCACCGCAACCCTGGCACGGCGTGGCGTTGATCTCGAATTCGATGTTGTTTCCAACCCGGAGTTTCTCAAAGAAGGTGCCGCCATTGATGACTTCATGAAACCCGACCGGATTGTGGTTGGCACCGACAATCCCCGCACTACCGAACTGCTTCGCGCTCTTTATGCACCCTTTAACCGTAACCGCGACCGGCTAATCGCCATGGATATCCGTTCGGCGGAGCTGACCAAATACGCCGCCAATGCCATGCTGGCCACCAAAATCAGCTTCATGAACGAATTATCCAATCTTGCCGAGCGTTTGGGCGCGGATATTGAAAAAGTTCGCATCGGTATTGGTTCCGATCCCAGAATTGGTTATCACTTTATTTATCCGGGGTGTGGTTATGGAGGTTCATGCTTTCCCAAGGATGTCCAGGCATTGGAGCGCACCGCGCACGGTATCGGCTATACCGCCGAACTGCTGCGCGCTGTCGAGGGTGTCAATCACCGTCAGAAAGAAGTTTTGTTTCACAAAATTAAAAAACACTTTGGTGATGACCTCGCTGGCCGCACCATTGCCCTGTGGGGACTTGCCTTTAAGCCCGGTACTGACGACATGCGCGAAGCTCCCAGTCGTGCATTGATGGAAAATCTATGGGCACAAGGCGCTCGCGTTCAAGCTCATGACCCAGAAGCCCTGGGCGAAGCATCGCGTATCTATGGTGAACATCCTAACCTCGTATTGTGTAAAACTCCTTACGCGGCGCTGGAAGGGGCTGATGCACTCGTTGTGGTCACTGAGTGGAATGTCTTCCGCAGTCCTGACTTTGGACGAATCCGCACGTTGTTGAGTTCTCCGGTGATTTTCGATGGGCGTAATCTTTACGATCCCCGGCGCCTAGCACAGGAAGGTTTTTTCTACTATGCCATTGGTCGGCCAGGAAAAAATGGATATTCTGGTCCGGTTGTACGCGATGTGGCTGAATTTGGTAAATCTTGAACTAAGTTATTTTCCATGACTTAAGTTATGTTTCAACTGCGTAACTACTATTTTGATTTATTGGTATTGCCATGGCTATTCCTATTTTGCGACTGGGCGAGATTTTATTGGTATCGATTCAGATCGATCTCAGTGATCATGAAGTTCTAGAATTTCAAACTGACGTGCTGCGTAAAATTGCCGACACCGAAGCTCGGGGCTTGGCACTTGACATTACCGCATTGTCGGTAGTCGACTCCTTTATGGCGCGCACTCTCAACGATACTGCCCGGATGGCGCGACTGCTTGGTGCTGAGGTAGTGATCTGTGGGATGCGCCCCTCAGTAGCCCTGACCCTGGTGGAAATGGGCCGAGGATTAATTGGGGTGGTTGCGACCTTCAATCTTGATGATGGTGTGCGGCGGCTGCGCGAAATGATTGCCCAGCGTGCTGACGGTAATCCGGACGGCGAACATTCCCCATGACAGTCATCCCCGATCCTCCACCGATTCCCATTCGGGAGGGGACTGATATTCTGTTGGCTCGCAAGGTGAGTCGTGAACTTGCGGCGGCGTTGTGCCTTGGCGCTGCCGATCAGACCCGCATTGCCACCGCCGTTTCTGAACTCACCCGTAATGTGCTGCAATACGCTGGCGAGGGTCTGTGTCGAGTAACCAATGAATCCGATCCAATCATGGTGAGGATCGGTGTTGAAGTCACGGATACAGGACCCGGTATCCCCGACCTCGAACAAGCCCTGCGGGATGGCTACAGCACCGGTGGCGGCTTGGGCGCGGGCCTGCCCGGTACCCGTCGGCTGATGAACGAATTCCAGATCGAATCTACCCCCAACGGAACCCGGGTGATGATTCGGATGATCCGGCCAAGACGCTAAATTTCTCGATGCCTAGTCTCGGTAGTCTGCAACCTGACGTAATCTTCGTGACGGAACAAATCGTAGCTGTGAATGCTGAATATCACATCGCCATCGCGCAACGTCTAGCGCGCTGTGTCGCCGAAGATATCGGCCTGAATCGTGTCGCTGCTTATCATGTCGCCACCGCGATGACCGAACTCGCCTCGAATATCCTGCGCCATGCTGGGTGCGGGGAGGCTCGAGTTCGGGAAATTCGCTGTGGCACCCTTCGTGGTATTGAAATCCAAGCAATTGATCAGGGGCCGGGGATCGTGGATTTAACCCTGGCACTGCGTGAAGGATTTACCACTGCGGGCGGGCTGGGTGGCGGTTTACCGGGCGTCAAACGCTTGATGGACGAGTTATGGCTCGGTAGCACTGCTAATGCCGGCACTCAGGTGGTGGCGCGCAAATGGATGTCTGTTCGGCGAGATCTTTGTGCCGCTTGAAGACCTAGACATTGGTAGCGCCTGGCGACCGCTGCCCGGCCAGGATATGTGTGGCGATGCAATCGGATTTTGGTGGGAGGAACAGAATTTTTTTTTGGCCCTGGCCGATGGCCTGGGTCATGGGCCGGAAGCTCACCACGCCGCCCAGATGGGGCTGCAATGCCTCCAGGATCAACCTGGCACCTCACTTTCCGAACGGGTTACCATTTGCGATGAGTATCTGCATAAAACCCGTGGTATCGCGCTCGCGTTGGTGCTCATTGAGCCGCGTCAAAGTTGCCTGTCTTTTTTGGGAATCGGTAATGTTCGGGGGATAATTCTTCAGAGAAAGCGCTCACGGCACCTGGTCTGCGGAAACGGAATCATTGGTGGCGGTTTTCAGCCGTTATTCCTAGATCGCATTCCATTCGCCCCAACTAATACCCTGATTCTAACTAGTGACGGCTTGGCAGAACGTCTTGACACCCGGCCTGGTACCAATGCTCAAGCCGAGGCTGATGCGTTACTTGCTGCCTTCGCGATAGCCCGTGATGATGCCGCAGTGCTGGTCTGTCGTTGGAATAGTTGTCAATCACCCCTCGACCCTTCGGGATCGAGGGGCTTGTGGGGTGACTTGCAA
>CAUYTW010000341.1 GCA_963575715.1 Gammaproteobacteria bacterium
CAAGTGGTGGTGGCTCAACAAGTAGTAGTGGTGGTAGTTCTGGTGGTTCAGCCAGCTCAACTAGTGGTGGTGGCTCAAGTTCCACGAGTGGTGGCACTTCCAGTGGTAGTACATCAACAAGTGGCGGTTCGACCAGCGGTGGTAGTTCTGGTGGTTCAGCCAGTTCTACCAGCAGTGGTGGTTCAAGTTCCACAAGTGGTAGTTCGACCAGCGGTAGCACATCAACAAGTGGCGGTTCGACCAGCGGTGGTTCAAGTAATGGTGGCTCAACAAGTAGTAGTGGTGGTAGTTCTGGTGGTTTAGCCAGTTCTACCAGCAGTGGTGGTTCAAGTTCCACAAGTGGTGGAACGTCCAGTGGTGGCACATCAACAAGTGGCGGTTCGACCAGCGGTGGTAGTTCTGGTGGTTCAGCTAGTTCTACCAGCAGTGAAGAAGCGAACAAGATAGGAAAAGTAGAGCAGACCGTAGCGAATACGGTTACCAATAGCGTTCCTGATGCTTTACCGCAAGAAATACCCATTGCTTCGGAGGCTGGATCCGCCCCAGAAGCATCGTCTCACGGGCAAGCCGCAAATACTAATAACAATGTTGATACCGGTAATAGAAGCGATACCAATCAAGGTGAGGAAAAAGTTCAAGATCAAGATAGACAGGAGACTCAAGGGACTCAGGATAATCAAGGAACTCAAGATAATCAGGAGCAAGATGATGAAAAACAAAGTAAGGAAAATAAAAATAAGGGAGAGGGCACGAGTCAGGGCAAAAATAAAAAGGAAGAGACCGCGCGGAAAAAATATTGCAACTGATTTTTTAGCCTTGGCTCTAGCTTCAAAGGTCCAGCAAGTTGTTGGCAGTCACGATTTGCGTCAATGCGTCCGCTAGTCTGTCGATTTGGTTCATGCTGTGGGCACTTGTCAGTGTGATACGCAGGCGTGCAGTACCTACTGGTACGGTAGGCGGGCGGATGGGGGTGACGAGGATATCGCGTGCCAGCAGTGCCTCGCTCACTGCGATGGCACGAGTTGCTGTTCCTAAGATCACCGGCTGAATGGGGGTTGACGAAGGCAGCAACGATAAGGGAAGTTCCGCGAGCCGTACCCGTAGATACGTCACCAGGGCACGCAGATGTTCTCGACGCCAGGGTTCTTCATCCACAATCCGCAGTGCGGCGCGGGTGGCTTCGGCTACAGCCGGGGGAGAGGCGGTGGTATAAATATAAGTACGCGCCTTCTGAATGAAAGTTTCAATGAGTGTTTCCGTCCCCGCCACGAAGGCACCGGCGCTGCCCAACGCCTTACCCAAGGTGCCCATGAGAATGGGCACATCATCAAGTCCTAAATCATGGTGAGCAAGAATTCCACGGCCTTCTCCGAGAACACCGATGCCATGGGCGTCATCCACCATCAACCAAGCGTCGTGGCGACGCGCAAGCGTAACCAAGTCTGGCAGCGGTGCCAGATCTCCGTCCATGCTAAAAACTCCGTCCGTGACCACCAATCGTTCTGCTCCTTGCTGCGAAAAACGTACCAAGCGTGCCTCCAAATCCGTGGTGCTGACATGCTCGTAACGCGTAAGCGATGCTCCTGCGTAATTAGCAGCATCCAATAAAGAAGCATGATTGAGCCGATCCTCAAAAATTCGGTCGTGGTGGCCAAACAAGGTTCCGATTATCCCCAAATTAGCCATGTAACCCGTGGAAAATAACAAGGCGCGAGGGCGACCGACGAATGCAGCCAACTCCTCCTCCAAAGCATGATGGGCGGCGTGATGACCGGTTATTAAATGCGATGCTCCCGCGCCTACTCCATAACATCTTGCTCCCGCTACAAAAGCCTCTATGACCGCCGGATGATGAGCTAGACCAAGGTAATCATTACTACAGAAATTTAGAACGACCCTGCCATTCAACACGGTTTCAGGACTGCTTGGTCCTTCTAGGATTCGGCGGTGACGATAGAGAGAACGATTATGGAGTTCAATAAGTTGGTGACCAATATCTTTCATAAAAATTTTTGCGTGAAAACACAACGCCCCTTCAGGATTAAGGAGTTTTTGACGCTCGGTGAGTAATTAGATTAGGAGTTACACAGTTGAATTTGTAACTCTATACAGGATTGAGTTTTTTTGTCATTCTGCGCGGAGGTCGCGTTAACGACCGTAGTCGCAGAATTTATTATGTAGATGGATTCTGTGACTCCACTTCGCTTCGCGCAGAATGGCTTCCTATTTTTCAACTGCGTAACTTCTATAGATGTAAGCGAAAGATGATAGCGTATTGGATATACAAATGATTGCTCAATAAATAATCATACATTATAATGATTAGACATTTGAGTTAAATATTATTAATAGATAATCTTATCCAAATTGAAAAATTTGATAAGAGTTACATAAAAAATATATCTTTTTATTTTTATTAATAAAAATATTCTCAATTCATTATTCATTTTTTGTTTGGAATAATCATGAAGAATAAAATCAGCCCTACATCCGTGGAAAAAAAGATGCGCGAGGAGGATTTCATCGTATCCAAGACCGACCTCACGGGAAAAATTATTTATGGTAATCGTATTTTCATCGAGTTTTCTGGATTCACGGAAAAAGAACTCCTTAATAAACAACATAGCATTATTCGTCATCCGGATATGCCGCGTGGAGTTTTCAAATTTTTGTGGGATACAATTCAGGCAGGGAATGAATGTTTTGCCTACGTAAAAAATATGTCCAAAGATGGAAGTTTTTATTGGGTATTTGCCAACGTTACTCCTTCTTTCGATATCCAGGGCAACATGATTGGCTATTTTTCGGTTCGGAGAAAACCAAAATCTCAAGCGATCACAACCATGACCGAGGTTTACCGTGCCATGCTGGCCGCTGAAAAGCGTGTGCCCCCACGTGATGCCTGCAATACCTCCCTTGCGCTGCTAACAAAAATTCTTGCTGAAAAAGGCGTTTCCTATGAAGAATTTATCCTTACACTTTAGATTCACATTGATTTTGGCATTATTCAACGGACTGTTAATTTTCGCGTTTATTCTTGAGACGCTACGTGATGGTTTTTCCGCGCTATGGCTCGCCATACTCGGATGCGGCTTATCCATGGGGATTTTCACGTATGTCCAAAGTCGACATTGGTTCGCGCCACTCAAGCAACTCTCCATGATGGTACAGCTCGCCGCCGAAGGAAAATTCAATCAACGGATAACCGGAATTTCCGATGAAAACGAAATTAACCTATTATGTTGGCAGATTAACGATATGTTTGACCAATTGGAATGTTATTTCCGGGAAGTATCTACTGCTTTTGATTATTATACCAAGGAAAAATTTTTCAGAAAAACTAATCCGACTGGATTACACGGAAAATTTCGAGTTAACTTGGAGGAAAAAATAAATTTTTCACTCAATTCTATGGTAAGCATGTCTCAAGAAAAAAAGCGTAATGAATTGCTGGCAAAATTACAAAAACTCAATACCTTCAATTTGATCGACAATCTCTTAACCGCGCAGCAAGATTTAAAAAACATCACGGAGTTAATCGAAAACGTTGCCACTGAAGCAGGAATGACACGCACTGACGCAGAAGCGAGTCAGCATTCGGTTGAAACCACTACTACCGGGCTTAAGGATATTGTTAGCCGTATTGAAAATACAGTAACTACTGTGGAAAAGTTAAATGCTCGGGGTGGTGAAATCCAACAAGCAGCGGTTTTAATCAATGATATTTCTGATCAAACTAATTTATTAGCCTTGAATGCCGCTATTGAGGCAGCGCGGGCGGGTGAGGCGGGTCGAGGTTTCGCAGTAGTGGCTGAAGAGGTTAGAAACCTCGCCGAAAAGACTAAAACCGCGTCGAGTTCTATTGGGCGAATTATGCACGAACTGATTAGCGACACGGTCTCAATGAAGGATGATTCTCATGCGATGCTTATTCATGCGAACAACGCCTACCAAGTTGTCGATGAATTAACAGCGCGTTTTCGAGGCTTCGCGCGTTCAGCGCGTGAAACCCTTCAACAAATTCATCAGACGCAGGATCAATGTTTCGCAACCTTGATTAAGGTCGATCATGTGATTTATAAACAACGTGCTTACTTAACCGTCAGTACGAATGGTGATATTCAATATGTTCAGCCAGTATCATTGGATCACCATGATTGCCGCCTTGGCAAGTGGTATTATCAGGGAGAAGGAAAAGGACGATTCAGTTCCCAGCATTCCTTTGATTTATTGGAATCACCTCATGAATTAGTACATGCTTCCGCGCATGAAATACTAACAATACTTAAAAATAAAAACTGGGACGAAAAAACGGGGTTAAGAGAAAAACTATTTGAAAAATTCGAGAATATGGAAGCGGGTAGTGCCGGAGTTATTAAAATTATCGATCATCTGGTTGCTGAAAAAAAGTCAGAATTCACAGTGCAATAAATAGATATAATTATGCAGTTCTTGAGATCCTGAATTTCACCTGGGACTAGAACCATTACTCCAAGGAATATTTTGGTAATTTAAAGGGTTGGAAAAGTTCCATAATTCACTGTCTTGCCAGTGATCTGACCATTTCTCCATTCGATCTCCCCAAGATTCCATCCGATCCATCCAGTGATTCATTACGCCTGGAGAACCTCCGAAAAGAAACAGACCCCAGACTTCACCGTTCGGACCGCGCGATAAGGAATAACTCTGAGGAACTGGCATTTTTTCACCCGGAAACTTTGGATGGGACGGCTCGATATTTGCCCACCAAGGGGGAGAACGTCTGACGGTAGGAGGCAATGATTTTAATGGTGGCTGTGGTAAATAAGAGGGTTTATCATCGTCCCACCAAGGACGCGCACCAAACCCTGAAGAAGGAATAATCTCCAGGGCTAGGATGGTGGCAAAAAGATAGCGTTGGATTTTCACACACCGGCCAAATAATCGACGACAAAATCAGCATCAAGTATTTCCGAAACAAATAAGAATATTCAGCGTGGAGGTGCGCTGCGTGGAGGAGTCACTTGAGATGGAGGAGATGCAGATGCCCCGTTTGAACCAGGGCTAGAACTAGGCGCTGAACGTCCTTGAGGTGGCTCTGTTTTTTGATAACCATTAGGTAGTTCAAATAAATTATCGGGTTGTGCCTCTTCCTTTATATTGCGCAACTCCATAGCAGCCATTCCAGGTGATTCCTCGCGGATAGCCATCCCGAGTTTAGGATCAATCCAAACTAAGCTGCGCATGGTTTTTCCTTCCCGCATGAAACTCAATTCCCATTTATCGGTCTGACGATTACCTATATTATCCGTACCCAGCTTGGCGCAGGAAATTCCCTTTTCCTTACCTTGGGAACAAGGATGGCGACTATCGCCCGGCAGAGGGGGCTGTTCCATGGGAATTTTACCGTTTCTTTCCCAATATTTGCGCTTTTCAGGAAATAACTGCCACATGGCTTGGCGCTGAGGATTAATAATCTGCACCACAGTTTGGCCATATTCTTCGATAGTTCGCTTATCCGAAATTGACATTTCTTTGCGCTGACGAAAATTTCCTATATAAATTTTACCAATAACACGTTCAGTTCGATCATTAAGATTAATGGTCACTACGTCGGCTGAAAATTCAGGGCCTTCCGCCTTTATTAGCGATGACCATAGTCCAAAAATCCCCAAGCCGCACAGTAATAAAATTTTACGCATCAGTTTTTACTCCCTCCAGATAATAAAAATAAATTATAATTTTTTTTCGTAACATGGGTTTTACTTTTTGACTATATCCGATACATTTTTATTAACAAATGCTAATAAATGCACACTGAAGATAACTCTTCAGTGAGGGGGTATCTCCCAATGGTTGTGAAAAGTTACCTTTCCACAACCGCGTATAAAATAAAGAGAATAGCTTGGTTATCGCTATGCAATCTCTTTATTTTTTAGTACCTTAAAGGTTTTATTCTGCAAAGGATTGCTTGCAGAAACCACGTACCTTTCCGATAACAGCAAATGAATTATAGCTGTAAAATTTCAGTACTGTCAAACTGTTACTATTTTTGAACTATTACCTTAATTTAGAATTTATTAATAAATATAAGTAATGATTAACAAATCAGATACTATGCGTGAACCCCACAAGAAAACCACCACGATTTTGCCGTGGTGAAGTATGCGGGCGGTTTTCAGACATCAGTAAAAACCTGTCTTTCCTGGCAGTTTGCCTGTAAAGGCGGTTCGGCTTGCGCCGGTTATGTTTGCCTCCAAAGACTTATGCGCTTTTCGCACCGCACATCTTGCCCAAAAGGACGGGGCTTGCGGCTGCACTCGAACGGTCCCTTGTCGTCATCGTGCGCCACGATAGGCTAATTGACATTAGCCCTTGCAGCGATATTGATCGCCGTATTTTTATCCGCATTCGCAACATGTCCACAGCAGACACATTGAAAACGAGATTGCGCGGTGCGCTATCCCTCCCCGGCATTTATGCCGGGGCTTCTCGCGCAATTCGGGCGATCACCACGAGCGGGTCTTGCCATCCCTTGTAAACGAAGGTGACGAATTTTGGGTATTTCCCCACGGTCGTCCCGTTGCATCACCCCAGGAGTCTCCACCTGACCATCCAGAGTTTTCCCATTGATTTCCGGTTTGGGATCTATCCCAGGAATTATTTCCGTATTCCGAAGATGGAGCATCATACTGCCTCCCGCGATAAGATCCCTCATGGCCATAATAATAGCCCCCGCGGTCGTTACCGGTTGAAGGATCGTAGCCATAACGGTAACCATACTCACCGGATGGCTGCTCGTATCCGTAATCATAAGCCCGACCATAGTCGTAGTCACGACGTCCCCAATCCTCTCCGTAATATCCTTTTTCTCCCCGATCATACCCACGATTACCGTAAGAGCGTCCATGGTCTGCACTGTCCCAGTGGCTACTACCCCCCGGATAATAATCACTGGAGTCCCGCCCACGATATCGGTCACGATAACCCAAACTTTCCCATGGCTCATCACCCGCCGCACGCCGTCGCCGGCCGCCATAATCACGTAAACCCGGGAATCCTCCTCCCAATGGGCTATCAAACCACGGGTTATCAAGCCACCAGCTCTCCCAAGGAGATGGCCACCAGGCATGAGATTTTTTTGAACCCATGGCAGTTATTAATCCAGCCATTAGGGCAATGCCCCATACAGCACCCTTGTGTACCATAAAAATTCACCAAATTATTTTTTTTCCGATTCTTCAGCTGGTTTTCCGGTATCGGCAGAACCAGGCGACAGGCCACCCGCAGGAGAAGGAATTAGACCAGTTCCCGATCCGGCAGAAGAATCCCAAGGTGAGTAACCACCTTGATTGGAAATAGCCTCTCGATTATCTGAACCAAAGCCATTTTTTTCCTGGCTACCAAAGCCCGAACCCGGATTGTTACCCACGTTCGACGGGCCGACATTTTCATATTGATTATTGCCATAACCATTTTTTTCATGAGCGTAAGATGAAGATTCATGGACATTCCCACCTTGTCCCGCCCAAGATGGTGCTTCATCAGTATCTTGCCTAGGAGAGCCGTAACTTTGATTCATGCTCCAATCGTAACGACCGTTCGATTGGCCTGCGGATTGGTAGCCGCGACCAGCACCCCAGCCATAACGATCGCCTGGCAGCATACGCCTTTCATCACCTGAATTAATATTGGGATTATTATATTCAGAATTATAATTCGGATTTCCACTCCATCCTTGTCCGGGAAAAGCCGATCCATACCCTTCATGGGCTGGCCGATTCCTGGAACCACGATTTCCATAACCTGATTCCATTCCGAACCCTGAACCATTTCCTCCATCGTAATAACCAGGAGATCTTCCTCCATAATAACCGCTTTGGACGGGAGGGGTTCTATAATTTGGACTTCCATTGTAATTCGGTTCATAGCCCGATTCAGTACCGCGATCCCAGGGATTGTTGTAACCAACGGACGGGTGATAACCCTGGCTTGGGGAAATGCTATCGTAAGGAGCGCCACCCCACGGAACGGACTCCCGACTGCGGGCATAATCGGATCCGTATCCATTTCCCCAGGGAGTTCCATAACCCTGCCAAGGGCCACCGCCATACCCATAGTCTGCGGCATTGGTCACCGCGATACCGCTCAAACCCACTCCTGCCACAATCCACAGATAGCTATGAAATTGCATCATCTAAATTCGGCGCGAAAACCTCGAGCTTTAGCCATAATGAGGAAGCGCCGCCCTCCTGTTTTTTTGACTTTAAAATGAAAAATATAGGTGGCAATTCATTACCCACAATTTTTCAAAATTGTGGGAATTTTTTTAACCACTTTTTTGTCAATCAACGAAAAATTTACTTTAATGGCATATGCTTGATTGCTGAAATTGCCGCTGCGAAAAATTAGGCACAAAACCAGGATAAGGCACGAAATAACCTTCTGGCGACATCGGACCTGGATAAGCTCCTATGTAGGGAGGAGGCATGAAGGCAGTGCGAGAAGGCCCCCACTGCTGCATCGTCCAGGGACCAGCACCATAGCCGCCAGTATAGGGGTTGGGAGGACCCCACCTAAAATTTGGATAATGCGGTGGCGGAATCATTCTCTCCGAATAAAAATCCCATCCATCTGGTGGCATGGGCCGAAAATACCCACCTGGCGGATCGTTCCAATTTTTTGGCGGTGACATATAACCTCCATTTGGAGGAGGTGGTGGAGGTTCAAACATCCTTTGTCCCTGGTACCAATAGGGCATTGAATAGGAATTATATGGATAATAAGGACGATAGGGCCCAAAATTGGAAGAATAAGGTTGGGCGCTTGTGAAGGATGAACAAAGCATCATGAGGATGCCGCTAATAATCCATAATGGTTTTGATAAGAAAGTCATAAATCCTCGGCGTGGAAACCCCTTGATCCTGAAGGGTCGAGGGGAGGAAACGCTGCCTTTGATGTTGAACCAAAGGCTAGCCCAAAATAGATACCAGTCTTTATCCGGCAGTCAGCCCTTATGCGACCCAAGTGACGTACACCTTGCAGTGTGGCTCCCCTGGCCAAGGTTGCAACACAGCTTTAGTTCTTGGGAACCTGACGACAAACCATTTCGTCTGCATCCGCCGTTCTACGACTTCGCGCAGGACAAGCTTTTCAGAGCATGGAGTTACCTGTCTGCCGACAAGCAGGATGAAGCTCACCATGGTGAATTTTGTACTTCGTCGCAATATAGTCCGATGTTTTGGACTTATGCTGGTCAAGTTGGGACTTATGAGTTTTACCTCACAAGCCCATCAATCCCGAAGGGTTGAGGGATTCTTGACTTTCTAGTTTCACCTTGTTAAGAACAATGCAAGTCTACGTATACCTGGAAAAGAGTCAAGTTATTCAAGTATGAGCATTGGGGGGTAAGGATTTCAAACGGATGCCACGACGTTTCACGCTGCTGCGTTCCTTACGACCGGGACGGGTAGCTTTTTGTACGTCATGCGTGTAACTTTTCTCCACCGTCGCTGAATCACTGATTGGTGTAGAAATTGGTTCAATTTCAGTGTCAACCTCCAATGACGAAGATGGCGACGCAAAACTGGAAAGATTCAATTGCGCTATTTTATCGATATTCACGCTCGGATTTAGAGGCGATGTATCCAATGGCGGTGTTAATTCGCTCCGTGGCTCCCTAACGGTTATCAAAGGCCGTGGTACTGACTGATCGAAAGGTTGTGCAGAGTCAACAATAGGAATGGAACGCGATAAGCAAATAGTGTCTTCATGACTGTGATTGGGCATGGCCATCGCAATCACCGGAACCGTCGAGGAGATCGCTACCTCCGTAATTAGCGACCGCGGCTTGGATTCAATATAAGGGCGAATTAGAACAGGAACGGCAAACTCGGTTGCGGTTAGTTCAAGCGGCGACGGAATAATGGTTGTTTTGAGTGACGATTCACCAATTTTTTCCGCTTCGGTGGGGAGGGAAACCAACGCGCCAAGTAAAAGAGACGGTGACGCCACCGAATGAGGGGCCAATAACGGGCGAGGAACGTCCGCCATAGGTACCATAGGTGCCTCTTTCATCGCAACCGTCGTTGGTACCGATTCGATGGTTCGAGGAACCAATGCTTCTGCCTCTGTTAATGCTGCCTCGGCTGGTGGCGGTAACGATGATGAAGTGGTAGCATCGTTATTGGAACTACTAGATGATAAAGAATCAGTAAAGCAATCAGTTTTACTAGCGTCAGAATTGGTCCGGCGGCGAAGGGCTGTCATTATGGGCTTGATATGTTTTCTTCCTATTATCATTATTTCAATCAAGATAAACAGTATTAACCAAAAAATAATCCATTTTGCAAAAACCAACATAAACAAATTACAAATTATAAAGTTAATTAACGTTCCAATGGCAAGCAGGTCTGATTTTTTTTCTAAATTAATCATTTACTCACCTCATACTCTACTCTAACGAAATCTGTTTTTTATGAATTTCACAACACAACAATGAAATTCATCAATCGTTCTTAATAATTCCACAATGTTAGCAATAATTAACCCATCCCGCCACCTATGAAGTAAAAAGGCTATCATGAGTCATGATCATCACCCTGGACTGATAAAAACCCTTCTTTTTTTTATAGAATCACCCCTTACACCGCTATTAATTGTTGCTTCGCTTCTGCTTGGGACTTTGGCAATTGCATTGTTACCACGCGAGGAAGAGCCTCAAATTGTTGTCCCGGTGATCGACATTTTTGTCGGTATGCCTGGCTCCAACGCCAAAGAAGTGGAGCAGCGTGTCACTTTGCCATTGGAGAAACTGGTTTGGGAATTACCAGGAGTTGAATACGTCTATTCCACTTCTAGTACCAATCAATCTCTTACCATCGTGCGGTTTCTTGTAGGTTGGAATGAAGAAGACGCAATTGTCCAGCTTTATCAAAAACTTTACGCCAACCTTGATCGCATTCCTGCTGGTGCCACTCAACCGATTCTGAAGCCCAGGCGTATTGATGATGTTCCGATCCTTGCATTGACTTTTCACGGCGGTGGGCAGGATGCCTATAGTCTGCGCCGGATCGCTGCGAAGGTGGATGACGTAGTCAAGCAGGTCGCCGATGTCTCCGAAACTACTTTAATTGGCGGTCAGCGCCGTCAAGTACGAGTGGAATTGGATGTTGGCAGGTTGGCCTCCTATAGTCTCGATCCGAGCCAGGTACTGCATATCCTACAGGCCGCTAATCAGCAGGTTCCGGCAGGTAGTTTTTCCGCCGGAGATCGCGAGGTGCTGGTCGAGACTGGCGGATTCCTCACTGACGCACGCGAGGTGGGAGCGGTCGTTGTCGGAGTGAACCAGGGGCAATTGGTTTACTTGCGGGATATCGCCATGATCCATGATGGCCCGGAAGAGGCAGTGGATTATCTGCTCTTTGGTTATGGTGCTGGGAATCCTTCTGCTACGAATCAACAAGTAGTTGAGCCAGCGGCTACCCTAGCAGTGGCCAAGCGCAAGAAAACCAATGCAGTCGTCGTCGTGGAAAAAGTGATGGAAAAGGTAGCGTTGCTGCGTGGCAACCTAATTCCCGAGGGTGTCGAAGTTACGGTAACCCGCGACTATGGCCACACCGCTACCGAAAAGTCGAACGAACTCCTGTTCCACATGGCTCTGGCAATCGTTGGTGTTTCCATTCTCATCGCTTTTGTGCTCGGCTGGCGCGAATCCGGGGTAGTGGCTATCGCAATCCCGGTTACTCTTTCATTGACGCTGGCTACTTTTTATTTCCTCGGATTCACCCTCAATCGGGTTACTCTATTCGCGCTAATCTTTTCCATCGGTATTCTAGTAGATGACCCCATTGTTGGCGTCGAAAACGTGGTGCGTCACTTTCGTATGCCGCGTAACCGGAGTCGATCGCTCAAACAGGTTACCGTCGAGGCGGTGAGTGAAATTTTGAGTCCCTTGATCCTTGCAACCATGACCGTGATCGCTGCGGTGTTGCCGCTGGCTTTCGTTGCTGGATTGATGGGGCCGTATATGCGCCCGATTCCCATCGGCTCCACCGCTGCCATGCTGTTTTCTATACTGGTTTCTGTCACGGTCACTCCGTGGGCCGCCTATCGTGCCTTGCGTCATCATAGTGCTCATGATCACAAGGCATCCTCGCACGACGCCGAAGACTGGTTTACGCGTATGTATCGGCGGGTCATGAACCCCATGATTCGTCGTCCTCTCCTGGGCGGCATCTTCCTTGTCGTCATCACCTTACTGCTCGTTGATGCAGTGGCGCTGGTGGCGACCGGTGCGGTGAAAGTCAAGATGCTCCCCTACGACAATAAAAGCGAGTTGCAGGTGATTATCGACATGGATGACGGAACTACCCTCGAACGCACCACCAATGTCGCACTGGAATTGGCCAAGGCATTGCGTAACGAACCAGAGGTTCTGAATTACCAGGTCTACGCAGGAACTGCGTCTCCTTACAACTTTAACGGATTAGTCCGTCACTACTTCCTGCGCCGTGGCCCTAATGTTGCTGATATTCAGGTCAACCTCGTTGGCAAGGATGCGCGTAATCAACAATCTCATGAAATCGCAAAACGTATCCGCGAGCGCATCAAGCCCATTGCCCAGACGCAGGGAGCCCGCATTAAGGTTGCCGAAATTCCGCCTGGCCCGCCAGTATTGCAAACCATCGTGGCCGAAATTTACGGTCCTGATCATAAAGAACAAATTGAGATTGCCCGACGGATACGTGGCATTCTCCAGGAAACTCCCGGTGTGGTTGACGTAGACTGGTATGTGGAGGCCGATCAACCCAAACTAATCTTCCGTTTTGACCAGGAGAAGGCAGCGAAACATCATATTGGTGCCGAGCAGGTGTCAGGAGTGATACGCATCGCCGAGCATGGTGAACAAGCGGGGCTGTTACACGCTTCCAATGAAAAGGAGGATGTACCAATTCAAATCCGCCTGCCCATCGGACAACGTGCCCAGCCCACAAAACTCTTTCCGATTCCAATCTGCTCCGGCGAGCATTGCGTGCCACTGGGCGAAGTCACACGAATTGTGCGGGATGTTGGCGAGAAGAGTATCTACCACAAAAACTTGCTGCCCGTGGTCTATGTCACCGGCGATGTTGCCGGTACTGAGGAAAGTCCGGTTTACGCCCTGCTAAAACTGAACGAAAAAATCGCTCAATACATTCCCGAGGGTCGTAATGCACCGATGGATGTCTGGAATATCCGCCAACCGTTCTCCACGCAAATTCCCTCAATGAAATGGGATGGCGAATGGCATATCACCTATGAAGTTTTCCGCGACCTGGGCGTCGCCTTTGGGGTGGTATTGGTGTTGATCTACATTCTGGTGGTAGCGTGGTTTTCATGCTTCCGTATCCCATTGGTGATCATGTGCGCAATTCCTTTTTCATTGGTAGGCATCCTGCCCGCACATTGGGCGATAGGAGCTTTTTTCACTGCCACTTCAATGATTGGTTTTATCGCTGGCGCGGGAATCGTGGTGCGAAACTCAATCATCCTCGTTGACTTTATCCATTTACGACTTGAAGAAGGTATGCCATTAGAGGACGCAGTGGTGGATGCAGGAGCGGTACGTTTTCGTCCAATGATGCTGACGGCAATGGCGGTAGTGGTGGGGGGTAGTGTAATTCTTTTTGATCCTATCTTTCAGGGACTCGCGGTGGCGCTAATCTCTGGTGAGATTGCATCATTACTGCTCTCACGCATGGCAGTGCCCGTTATTTATTATTTTTCCGCACGCAAGGAATACTATACCAAAATGGCAGCAAAAACCTGCGGCATATAAAATTCGTGACAATATTTGTGCTCTTAATTTGAGTGATTTAAATGGTTCCGGCCATTATCATGGCCGGATTTTATTGTGATTAAAGCCTGTTTTAGCGAAATTATCCGCTCACGGTCGATAATTATAAACTAAACAAAGAGTTTTCCAAAATCTAAAGTAAAAGATTCATGAGAATCGATCTAAGTAATAAAACCGTTCTCGTTGTCGATGACATGGGATCAATACGCAACATTATTGGTCAAATGTTGAATTCCCTGGGAATTAATAAAATTGATTTCGCCGCTGATGGGGATGAATGCTTACGACGCATGGACAATCGTTCTTATGATATTGTTCTGTGTGATTATAATTTGGGTGATGGGCGCGACGGAATGCAGATCCTTGAAGAAGCTAAACAACGTCATTTAATAGGTCTCACCACGGTATTTGTCATGATTACCGCTGAGTCGAGCATCTCCATGGTACTTGGTGCGATGGAGTATCGACCTGATGATTATCTGGTCAAGCCCATTACGCCTCAAATTTTGCAGGAACGCCTCCCACGATTAATCGCGCGTAAAGAGATTTTAGTCGATATCGAGCAAGTAATGCGCAAGGGCGACTTGGAAAAAGCCGTGAAAATGACGGCAGCGCAATTGAAGGAGCAGCCGAACCACACGATTGAATTAATGCAAATTCAGGCGGATTTATTGATCCGTTTAGGGCAATTTGAAACCGCAAGTAGTGTAATTGAAGCCGCCGCTTCTGTCCGCGAAACTTTCTGGGTCAAATTGGGACGTGGACGGGTGTATTATTATCTGGGAGACTACGAAGCAGCAGCAGCGGCCTTCACTGCCCTGATTGCTGAAAATCATATGTACACCGAGGCCTATGACTGGCTGGCGCGGGTTTATCAAGCCGCTGGAAATTTTCAAGGCGCTAAGGAAACGCTCGCCACTGCTGCGAAAATATCTTCCCGTTCAATTCGACGCGCGCAATTGCTTGGTGAAGTTAGCCTGCGTACCGACGATGCCGCATTGGCAGAACAGGCTTTTCGCAGCGCCGTGCGACTGGGTCGTTTTTCCGTTTATAATGATCCCAATGATTCTGCACGTTTAGCGCGAGTGCTCATGGAAAGAGGAAATTCTAAGGAAGCCAGTCGTATCATTAAGAACGCCCGCAAACAATATCAAGGAAATACTAGCGCTACACTAGCGCTTACCATCTCCGAGGCATCTAATTGCCATCAACTTAATTTATCCGATAGCGCCAAGCGAATGGTTGAAGAGGCTATTGCTATTTACCAGGATGCCAGGGATACATTACCTGCGGATTTGGCAATTGAATTAGCTAAATTGTGTCATTCCTATGATCGGGATATCCAAGCCGCTGCAATAATTACCCGCATCGTTTTTTATCATATAGAAGATGCAATGATAATGGACCAAGTCAGGAAAGTATTTTGTAGCTTGGGCATGGAGCAAACTGGATCTAAATTTATAAACGATCTATGGATGAAAGTGGCTGCTGTGAATAGCGCGGGAGTACGTCTCATCCAGGAAGAAAAATTGGAAGAGGCACGGGTACTGCTAGAAAAGGCAGCTAGCGATATGTCCTTCAACCCTACTACCAATCTTAACGCGGCGCGAGTCCTTTTGATGATTATTGAAAAAAAGGGACGAATTGATAATTTTCTTGAACGCGCTAAACAATACCTGGACGCTGTTTCGACCACGCACTGGGCTAATAATGATAAATTCCTGCGTCTACGTGGTGTCTGGACTAAATTATATAATCAAAGCTGCTCATCGGAATAATATACCTGAGTGGTATTTGTCTACTGCTGGGTTGATAATCAAAAAATAATCTTGGAGGCGTGATGAGTGATAACGGAGGTGTCTTGCTGGGAGTTAATATTGACCATGTGGCTACCTTGCGTCAGGTCAGAGGGACACGCTATCCAGCGCCATTGTTGGCGGGCCTAGAAGCCGAGCAGGCAGGGGCTGATGCCATTACTTTGCATCTGCGCGAGGATCGGCGTCATATTCAAGAACAGGATGTAGAAATGCTCCGCCAGGTATTAGTAGTCAGAATGAATTTGGAGATGGCGGTAACCGAAGAAATGATAGCCTACGCTTGTCGCATCCGGCCTGCTGATTGTTGCCTGGTTCCCGAGCGACGAGAAGAATTAACCACCGAGGGTGGATTAGATGTTGTCAGCAATTCGCGTCGAGTTAAAACGGCATGTTCACGTTTAGCTGAGGCAGGAATCCGTGTTTCACTCTTTATCAATCCCGATCCGCAACAGGTGGACGCCGCTGTGGAAGTAGGCGCGCCGGTTGTTGAAATCCATACTGGAAGTTATGCCGACGCCACACATGGAATGAATCAGGATACAGAATACAGACGCATAGTGGAGGCTGCTCGTCATGCCCGCACTGCGGGCTTGCAGGTGAACGCGGGTCATGGTCTTAATTATCAAAATATTGATCCCATTGCTGCCATTCCCGAAATATCAGAACTTAATATTGGCCACGCCATTATTGCCCGTGCCCTGTTTATCGGATTACACGAGGCCATACGGGAAATGAAACGTCTAATACGTGAAGCGCGGCCTGCTCATCCATGAATCATAACGAAACCAAAATGATTTTAGCGAACCGTATTACAATTCCAGATAACACCCGTGCGTTATTATGGGATATGGATGGTGTATTAATCGACAGCTTGTTACTAGACTATGAAATATGCGGCAAAATATTATTTTCCTGTACGGGGATTGATGTTTTTATTGAACATTCATTGATCAAAGAATTATTTCCTTTTGATTTACATGAAATGTGGCGGCAAATTTTAGAAAAAATTGACTTTGTTCAAAAAGAACGTGATGAATTAATTGCACGGCTGGTAAAAAAACATGAAGCAGCAAGGCAGACAGCTCAATTTTCAGTTAATTCGGGAATTAAAGAAATTCTTGAAACGGCACGCCAACAACAATTAAAGCTCGCTGTCGTTTCTAACAATCCAACGGACAGATTAAAAGAAATTCTTCGGAATGTTGATCTTTTCAGGTTTTTTGACGAAATTGTGGGTAACGACCTCGAAAATATTGAAAAAAAACCAGCTCCTGATTCCTATTTATTGGCAGCAAGACTGCTCGGTATTGCACCATCACAATGCGTGGTCATTGAAGATTCACTGGTAGGTTCTCAAGCAGGGCATGCTGCTGGATGTTATACCATAGGCGTGGCAACCGGAGCGGATTCATTCGAGAGTCTAATTTCTTCGCAATTGATTGATTGTGCATATACTTCCTTTGAGGAAAGAATAGTATTTTTTACGCCAGGGCCGGTGACTGAGAAAAAAATTATCACTCCAAATGAATTTGTTAGTCACATGATTGAACATTTAGCCTGGCGGCTAGGTTGTTCAGTAATTGTGAGCTGGTATAACTCAGATTGGCTATCATTGGGATGGGCGCTGGGAAAAAGTTTAACCAAATTTTCACGGCGTGCTGACTCAACGGCTGTCATTGGTATGATTGATGATGGCAGTGCTGAGATTCGTATCATAGCTGCGCAAAAAAGTGAGTTATCCTTAAAAGGTACTGCGCGGATCGATTTAAATTGGTTCTTGACAAGTCGTTGCGAGCAATTATCCTCGGGAAAGCCTCTGGTTAAATTATTAGAAGGAATTGCGGCGGCATTTCCCCTGTTGATTGAAATCACGGTTTGCAGTTTTGAGGATCCCCACCATACTTGGGAAGGAATATTTCGTTCCGTTGGCGTCGCATTAAATCGTCTACTGATTATTGATTCACCAAATGCTGAATCCATGGAGGTCACCGAAACTGCGCAAAATTTAGATGCTGATGAGCGTCATTGGGTATTGTTGCACGAATCACCGATGGTTGTTGAATTATTACGGAAAACCGCTGAAAGTGAAGTGCGCGTGGTGTTGGATTTTTCGCGTTCCGGGCCACCTCATTGCTATTTTCAAGTCGCAGATTCAATCCATGTTGATGGCTTGATCGATTTATTGGGAGAACTTACCCATCATGCCCATTGCCAATTAGAACTTGCATTTAAGGCGACCCGACTTAGTTCCAGCCATGTAGTCATGGAGGACACGGGAATGGTTATTGGACGGGCACTGAAGATTATCTTGGTTCAACGAATGCAGAGCTACGGGATTAATGGAGCGGGAAGTAGCGTGTCGAGTCCCGCTGAACTCGATCAATCTCCGATTGGAGTTGGCCTGAGTGTTGAAGGTAGAAAATTTTGGACATTCGTTCCCTTTCACGCGACACATGATGAATTTCGGCGACAATTTCTTATCGGCCATACGGTAGGTCGTGGTTTATTTTCCGAAGATCTTGATGACTTCATTGATGGATTCGCGGGCGGACTCAGTGGCAGTATCCTGGTGCATGTGCGTCGTTCCATCTCTCCTCAAGAAGGTTGGCCGTTAATCTTTCGTGGTCTTGGAAAAGCAATTGCTGATACCTTGGCACCAAATCCTGCCCGAAAAGGAGTTCCGCCGGGAGTCAAAGCTACACTGGCCTGACCAATAATTGTTCTCTATTTTAAAGATTATTGATTGAAAGCGAGAAAATTTTGATTCAAGTCAAAACGAACCTCAACAGTATTCATGCGTACACTACTCCCTGGGCCGGCCTTGATCGCAGCCAGTATCTGCGATTGGATCTGAATGAAAGCACTCAACCGATACCTGATCAGGCTATCGCGCGAATGATGAAATTCATTTCACAGGTAGGAGTGCAATGTTATCCTGAATATCAAGGATTTATTAAAAAGTTATCTTCTTACTGTGGTGTTGCGGAAAATTGGCTATTGGCAACCAATGGTTCCGATCAGGGAATTGATATTGTTCTTCGTGCTTTTCTTTCTCCGGGCGATGAAATGGTTATTGCCCGACCTGAATTTGCCATGTTTGGCAATATCGCCCAGTTGCTCGAAGCCAGAATCGCCGGAGTACCGTATACGACGGAATTTTTGTTTCCTTATGAAAAATTTCACGAAGGGATTTCTCAGGCTACTCGTCTTATTGTGATAATCAATCCAAACAATCCTACCGGAACCATAGTTTCCCTAGAATATATTGAATGGTTATTACAGCGATTTCCAAATTTGCCAATTTTGGTGGATGAAGCGTATTACGAATATACCGGAAGCACAGCCATGGAGTTTATGCGACGCCACGATAATTTAATCATCTTGCGGACCTTTTCCAAGGCATTTGCTATGGCAGGGCTAAGACTTGGCTATGTAATGGCGAGACCAGAATTAATAACTCATTTTGAAAAAATTCGAGGACCATTCGCGGTCAATAGTCTTGCCGTGGAAGCCGCGACCGTGCAAATAGAGTATCTGGAAAAGATGCGTGCGCATGTTGATGAGATTATGAAAATCGCAAAACCCTTTACTAAAAAATTTCTCGCAGCACATAATATTAAATTTTTCGATGGGGCGGCAAATTTTCTTCTGATAACCATGCCAAATATCAATGATATGGTAGAGCATCTTAAATCAAATAGGATTCTGGTACGTCCATTGCACGGTACTGGATTAGATGGTTTGATTCGGATGGGTATCGGGACGTTGGACGAGATGCGTTTGGTGGAAAAAGCAATTGCATCTTTCCATAACTCAACTTTAAAATTTTGTAAAAATTCTTTGGGATGTTGATGGATGTGTGAGGCCACGCATTCGTGGTATAAAAAACGCGCATGATTGTAATTTCATGAATAATGCGCTTATTTTCTGAATTGATGAATTAACATGTTGACAGAAAATCTCAAAAACCGTATTACTGATCCTTACATGACTCGCCGTGCGGCGTATATGTTGGTATTCATTGTATTATTCACCGTAATCGCGGATACCCTTCTCCCGGCCATCATGTTGGTGCAAATGATCCACCTACTAATTACCGGTCGGCGCAACCGCCAATTAGTGTGGATCGGGAAGATCCTCACCGACTATACTTGTGCAGTGTTACATTACCTCACTTTTGCTAGCGAGGATAAACCTTTCCCCTTTGGGGAATGGCCGAGCAGTTTTGGAAAATTTGGCCGTCGGACGTCTGGCGAGCGTCCTGCGGGGGAAGCGTCTGAATAATTTGTTTCCATCAACTTTAAGCATGATATACCCGCAGTGTATAAAAATTTAGGGGATAATAATGGCTAGCGTGTTGGATGGGGTCAATCAACGAACTCAGCTGGTAGGATACAACCGACTAGAGTTACTATTATTTCGCTTGGGGGGAAAGCAACGGTTTGGAATCAATGTTTTCAAGGTACGCGAGGTAATTCAATGTCCATTACTTACGCGCCTGCCTGGATCACATTCTGTGGTGCGTGGTATCGCCAACATCCGTGGACGTACCATCCCGGTGGTAGATTTGGGGGTAGCGGTGGGAAAGCAGCCCTTAGCGAATATTAATTCTTGTTACGTAATCATCACCGAGTACAACCGTATCACTCAAGGTTTTCTAGTGAGTGAAGTTGATCGCATCGTGAATATGAATTGGGAAGAGATTCATCCACCACCCAAAGGTTCAGGACGTGGAACTTCCTATCTTACCGCCGTCACTCAAGTTGATAAGGAATTAGTAGAAATTATCGACGTGGAAAAAGTGTTGGCCGAGGTCACACACCCCAATGAAGAAGTGTCTCAATCTATTGCATCTGAGTGTGCCATTACACCCAAAGCCATGTGTGAAGTATTGGTGGTTGATGATTCATCGGTGGCCCGCCGGCAAATTCAACGCACATTAGAGCAGGTGGGAGTTACGCCTTTGATGGCATGTAATGGGCGCGAGGCGTTAAATATGTTGCGTGACCTAGCTGTCGATGGCAAGCAATCGATAAAGGAACGGATAGCGATAGTGATTTCCGATATTGAAATGCCGGAGATGGATGGTTATACCCTAACCACTGAAATCCGTCGTGATCCTGCCCTTAAGGATCTTTATGTATTGCTTCATACTTCATTGAGTGGAGTTTTTAATCAATCCATGGTTAAAAAAGTTGGAGCAGATCATTTTATTGCGAAATTTTCACCCGATGAATTAGCGAAGGCGGTATTGGATCGCGTTAAGGGATAACGTGCTATATCCAATTACTGAAGAAGAATACCGTAATTTTCGCGGTTTCCTGGAGGAAGCGACGGGAATTCTGCTCGGCGATAATAAGCACTATTTAGTGGCGAGTCGTTTGCACCGATTGCTCGAAGAACAGAGATTATCCAATATCGGAGAATTGCTGGTTCGTCTGCATCGAGAAAGACATGGAGAACTTCGTGGTCGAATCATTGAAGCGATGACGACTAATGAAACGCTCTGGTTTCGGGATATTCATCCTTACGAAATCCTGAAAAATCTTATTCTTCCTGAATTAGCAAACATAGGGAATCGCCGGGTTACGGTATGGTCTTCAGCCTGTTCCTCAGGCCAGGAGCCTTATTCTATTAGCATAGTAGCAGAAGAATTTTTGTCTAGGCGTTCTGGCGCTTTATCTGGAGGAGTTTCCATCCTTGCGACTGACATTTCAACGCGAGTGCTTAATGAGGCGCGCAATGCCATTTACGATCCTACTAGTATTACGCGAGGTCTTTCTGAGGAACGACGCAAGCGTTTCATGATTCCGATCACAACAAAGACGGGTCAGGCATGGGAAGTTCGTCCTGAGATACGTGCGCGAGTAACCTTTCGTGAATTTAATCTCACCGAGCCGTTACTGGGAATAGGGCGCTTTGACATAATTTTTTGTCGTAATGTGCTTATTTATTTTTCTTCCGAGTTCAAACGTACTCTGCTTTCCCGATTTACCGGAGTATTGAATCCTGGGGGGTGGCTAGTACTTGGCGCTTCGGAATCCATTGCGGGCATTTCAGAAAATTTCGAAATGATTCGAGCTGAACGTAGTGTGGTCTATCGGCATATTGTTCCGCGCTCTACGACTTCGCTGCTCCGCTAGGTAAGGCTGACAGCCGGGAAAGACCGGCAATTTTACTTCAACGGCAAGAAAAAACAGGATGCGGCGCTTCCTCCACCATGGCTAAAGCCAGCGGTTTCCGCGCCGAATTTGGATGAATGCCAATCTCTTTTGCGCAATTCTGGTGACACGTCTGCCATCATTTTTGCATGCCACCCAGTGCCGTCAGTAGGCCAATAAGCACGTTCGGATCCACCGGTTTAACCAGGTGGTAGTCAAAACCCGCTTCACGGGAACGGGTCTGCGCTTCTTCATGACCATAACCGGTCACTGCGACCAGGTACAGTTCGTCTCCGCCCGGCAGAGCGCGTAACCGTTGCGCTGTGACATACCCATCCATGCCCGGTAAACCAATGTCGAGCAGCACTATTTGAGGCTGAAAAAGCGGTGCCTGTTCCAGAGCTTCCTCGCCAGTGTGGGCAACACGCACTTCATGGCCTTCCATCGTCAACCAGAGAACGGTTGTTTCGGCGACCGTAACATCATCTTCTACTACCAAGATCCGTAATCCGCCGCTTGATTGATTTTGTGTTTTGCCTGCGGTTGTTGTGTTTGGCGTCGGCGAATCCGACAGTGGTAATTGGACGGTAAAGGTTGATCCTTGGCCAGGTCCAGGGCTATGAGCTTTGACCTGCCCGCCGTGGAGCTTCACCATTTGTCGCACCAGGGTTAGCCCAATGCCAAGTCCACCTTGAGAGCGATCTAGGCTGCGCTCTCCTTGTTGAAACAGGTCGAACACTCGGGGCAACAACTCTGACGGAATACCCATACCGTTATCGTGGATCGAAATCACGAGTTCTCGCCGAACAACCATCGCCGTCAGTTCGATCTCTCCCCCTTCCTTGGTGTACTTGGCCGCGTTATCCAGCAAATTCTGCAATACCTGTGACAGGCGCACCGCATCACCTTCAAAAGTGACCGGATAAGTAGGTAGGCGTACCGTAAGCCGGTGCTTACGCGCCTCGATGACAAGCCTGGCTGATTCCTGTGCCTGTTGCACAAGTGAGGTGAGTTCGATGCGCTCCTTTCTGAGCGTGATTTTGCCGCGGACAATGCGCGAAATGTCCAATAAATCGTCCACCAGGCGGGCCAGATGTCGCACCTGGCGATCGATAACCTCGCGTACCCATTTGAGTTTGGGATCGGGGAGATCGATCAAGCTCATGATGTGAACCGCGTTGCGGATAGGCGCGAGTGGATTGCGCAACTCGTGGGCGAGCATTGCCAGAAATTCATCCTTGCGACGGTCGGCGGTACGTAATGCTTCCTCGGCTTGACGGCGTGCATCGACATCGGTGGAGGTACCGTACCATTTGATCACCTGACCTGAGGCGTCACGGACGGGTACGGCACGGGTTAAATACCAGCGGAAGGAGCCGTCGGAACGTTGGACGCGGTGCTCGATCTCGTAGGGAGTCCCACTCTGCACCGAGTGCCGCCAAGCCTCGGTGGTCCGCCAGCGGTCGTCTGGATGCAAGATCGGACGCCAGGGAATGACCGCGTGCGGGTGGGGGTCGGAAAATTCCTCGTGACGACGATTGTAATAGTCCACCATGCCTTCGTTATTGGCCGTCCAGACCAGTTGGGGCATAGCTTCTGCGAGCTCGCGCCAACAACGCTCACTGTCCATTAGTGCTTCTTCGACCCGTTTGCGTTCAGTGATATCAAGGTTAAGACCAGATAGCCGCAACGGGGATCCATCCGGTGCACGCTCAATGCGCCCGATGCCCAGCAACCAGCGCATACCGTAACGCGGATGCAAAACGCGGTACTCGGCGCGATATTCCGGGGCGCGACGTTCAAAGATGGGACGAATATGCAGCCCGGTACGCTGTTCGGGAACCCGCTGATCGAGGGCAGTATGAATCGCACGCTCCACGACTGAACGATCATCCGGCAGTAGGCAATTTTTCCACTCGCTATAGTTTGGAGCACCCTCTGCGGGATTCAGGCCATAGAGGTCGAAATTCTCCAGCGACCATACCGATGCGCCGGTATGCAAATCCCATGACCAAACCCCGGCCTTCGCGCCGTGCAGCGCCAGCCGGAGTCGCTCTTCATTTTCGCGCAGCCGCTGCTCCATCGCTTTGCGTTCGGAGATATCCCAGCAAAGCGCCATGATTCGTCCCATCTCAATATCCGTCCAGGTGGCGTGAATATCAATATTGAAAATGGTCCCATCTCGGCGTCGATGGATGCTCTCGAATTGGTTGTTGCCCTGCTCACGGATGAGCCGAACCCGAGATTGAAGCGAGATGGAATCTTCCTGCGTTACCTCCAAATCCTCAATGCCCATCAGCAATAATTCATCGCGGCTGTAGCCAGTCATCTGGCAGTAGATATCATTGACTTCCTTGATTCGTCCTTCCGTGTCAGTCATCCAGAATCCAGAGTCCAGCGTTTCCAGAATGATGAAGGAATATTCCTTACCTTGCTTCCTTTCCAGGTTCTGAGGAACTGATTGATTTTTTTGCGGCGGTAGAACGACGGCTACCGGTGGCAGTACCTCTACCAGGGTGCCGATGATGCGGACTATCTGTCCGATGGCATCAAAAAATGCGTAGCCTCGCTCCTCTAGTAATGCGGTACCTGCTGGACGCCCGATGGTGAAACGGATGGCATAAGTCGGAGCCACCGGGGTAAGACTGCAACGCATGTGGATCAAACGCTCGCGGTCAGATGGTTGGACACGATTAAGAAGCGCATGACCAGTATTCGGCATGGCCTCCAGGGTACAACCAAAAAACGCGGCAACCCCGGGAGAGTAGTGCAATCCATCGGTAATGCAATTCCATTCAAAAAATTCCTGAGTAGCCAAAAATTCTTGCCATGTAGCATCCGGCGTATCAACGCTTACGCAGGCATGGCGCTGGCAAATGGTCGTCATAAATGTTTACGTGGAAATCCCGCGATCCTGAAGGGTCGAGGTGAGGAAACGCTGCTTTGCTAGGTTCGATTACTAAATTTTAGTTATCCAAATTATGCGCGGAAACACCCCACCTTATGGACGGGGCGAAGAGGTGCTGTCCTTTTATTTTTTTGAAATTAAATTTGAAGTTGCCGATCTTTCCCTGCGGTCGTCCTTTATAGACATCGTGACTAACGTCTTGCGCTCGTTTTGGTAAATTTAGTTTAATTCAATTCAACCATTAGCTTTAGCGGTGAATCATTTATCAAGCTGGACCCTCGATTATTTTTCTACGACCAGAAAGAAACTTTCATTCTTTTTTATCATGCCCAGCTCCATGCGTGCGCGTTCTTCTACTGCGTCCATTCCTGATTTAAGATCGCGAACTTCTGCCTCCATGGATTGATTACGCTCCAGCAATTTTTTGTTCTCTCCACTTTGATCCTTGATGGCTTGACGAAGGGCTGCTACTTCTTCCAAACTGCCGATGCCATGCCACAATCGGTATTGAAGTCCAATAATCACCAAAATCAGTAACGCCACAAGCCATTTCATGATTTTTATTTCATCATGTGCTGAAACGCGTTTTGACCGGCATAAGGCAGATCGGGAGAAAGTCCTGCAATACGCATCAATTGATTGTATTTAGCCACCCGGTCGGAACGACACAACGAGCCAGTTTTTATTTGACCTGCGGCCGTGCCTACTGCCAAATCGGCAATGAACGTGTCTTCGGTTTCTCCAGAGCGATGGGAAATAATGGCGGTATAATTCGCTTTCCTGGCCATGGCAACTGCTTCCAAAGTTTCAGTGACAGTGCCAATCTGATTGAGCTTGATCAAGATTGAATTGGCGACATCGGCATCAATGCCGCGCCGCAGAATCGCAGTATTGGTCACGAACAAATCATCGCCGACTAGCTGCACTCTGCCGCCTAGACGCTCGGTAAGCAAACTCCAACCTTCCCAATCGCTTTCATCCATTCCATCTTCTATCGAAAGAATGGGATAGCGATTCACCCAATCTTCGTATACTCCCACCAGCTCGACGGCTGTCAGGGAACGACCCTCAGAGGTAAGCAGATAACGACCATCACGGTAGAGTTCCGAGCTGGCAACATCCAGGGCCAGCCAGACTTCACGCCCTGGGGTATAACCCGCCCTAGCAATCGCTTCCAGGATGACCTCAATGGCTGCCTCGTTGGAAGGGAGATCGGGCGCGAAACCACCCTCGTCGCCCACCGCCGTGGAGAGATGCCGCCCGTGGAGAACTTTTTTGAGGGCATGAAAGACCTCGACGCCATAACGAATGGCTTCAGCTAAGGTCGGCGCGCCCACCGGCACGATCATGAATTCTTGGAAATCGACGCTGTTGTCGGCGTGTGCCCCACCATTAAGAATATTCATGAGTGGCACCGGCAAGCAGTACGGACCGTCTCCGAGTGAACGGTACAGTGGTATCCCCGCTTCAACCGCTGCCGCCTTGGCGCAAGCCATGGATGCGGCGAGCAAGGCATTGGCCCCAAGGCGTGACTTGTTGGGGGTACCATCCAATTCAATCAGTCGTCGATCAAGCGCGGCTTGATCCTTTACCTGCCAGCCCAACAGCGCGCTGCGAATTTCTCCCGTAACATGCGTAACCGCCTTGCGCACCCCTTTGCCGCCATAACGCGATGTGTCGCCATCACGGAGTTCAATGGCCTCGCGGGAGCCGGTCGAGGCTCCCGAAGGCACCGCCGCTGCCCCTCGTGCCCCTGAGGTGAGGATAACCTCGGCTTCTACCGTGGGATTACCCCGAGAGTCTAAAATTTCACTGGCATGAATATCGATAATCTCTGACATACTGTACTCCTGAAGGAAGGAAAAAATTTTAAATAGACCGTCTTGTTTTGCCGTGCGTCATTCCCAACCAGGCCAAGGCCAAGAGAAACGCCAGCGCCGCACTTAACGGCCAGCGGTAGAGAGGAACGGGAATGAAAGTATTGCGGGTAGCTGCCTCGGTTTTTTCCAGAGCATCAATATCGCGGTAGATTCGCTCCAGACCCCGGGTATCGGTGGCGCGGAAATAGGCACCATTGGTCATGGTGGCTATCCGCGTCAATCCCTCGTCATCAATAATGAGATCATCACGATACGTCAGGTGTCCTTGGGCATCAGGGAAAGGAACTTTACCCTTACTGCCCACGCCGATGGCATAAATACGCACGCCATATTTTTCAGCAAGGCGCGCCGCTTCATCGGGGGCCATACCGGCGGTGTTCTCGCCATCGGTAACCAATACCAGAACCCGCGCACCTGCGGGACGTTCCTTAAGTTTCTTGACCGCTAATGCAATGGCGTCGCCGATGGCAGTGCCATCGCCAGCTACGCCTGGTTCGGCATAGCGTAGCAGCTGTTCCACAGCATTGGCGTCCAAGGTCAGCGGAGCCTGCATAATAGCTTGATCGCCGAATAGAATCAGTCCAATGCGGTCACCGTGACGACTTGCCACGAAACGTCCGGCAACCCCTTTGACCACCGCCATGCGGCTTACTTGTTCGCCATTCAGGGTAAAGTCCATACCCTTCATTGATCCCGAAGTATCAATGGCCAGCATCAGATCATGACCACGACTCGCGGTTTCCGTTTGCTCGATGAGCAGACGCGGCCCCATCAGGGTAAAGACTAAAAAAATCCAAGCACCGGCGAGTAACAGGAGTTGCAGCCATGCCCCCGGCGGGACGCCAGGATTTGCTGGAGAGAAACCTTCCCGAAGGTGTTCCAGGGCCGGGTGCAATAACACTGGCTGGTCGGCTTCTTCAGCGAGGGACGTCAGGCGTTCCCGACCGGAGAAATAACGCCACACTATCCACGGTAATGGTAATAAAAGCGCAAGCCAAGGCCATTGAAAGTTAAACATGGTAGTTGCTATCGCCCTCCTCGGCGCGGGAGGGCACCATTGAGCGAATGCGTAGTATGGCAAAAACGGACATCAGCATCCGTCGCGCCACGCAATGCTTTTTTTGTTGTTCTTTTTCCAGCCAGGGCAAGACCGCCTCAATCAGCATGCGCAAACTGTCGGGATCTGCACCAGCAAAACGAATTTGATCCCTCGGTGGTGCATACGGCAGGTCAATAAGAATTCGGCCTCGTTCCGACCAGGGGAAACCTGCCGGATCGTTAGAACTAAGCCAATGGAGCCACGACTCGCCGGTAAGACTTGCGCAGGCCGGACGCCCACAACGGGCCATGGCAATGCGCCGCAATAATTCCGCAAGCTGCGCTGTGATTTCCTTAGCTCCCAGCTGATGCACGCGCGTTCCTAATTCACGCAAACGATGACGCGCGTCGCTCCGCCAATCTCGATTCCAAATATGGATCCACCACGCAATCAGCAGGCCGCCAACCATTATCATTGCCACGGCCACGAGTAACACCCACCATCCAGGAGCAAGTGGCCACCAAAAAACCGGATCCAAATCATGGATATCACGGAATTGATCGAGAACAGGATTATGCAGGGTAAGATTCATAGATCTTTGGCGTGGAAACCCCTCGATCCCGAAGGGTCGAGGGGAGGAAACGCTGCCTTTTATGGTTAAAGTAAAAATAAGGACGTGCGGTGAGTCAGTTCAAATAAATTGATAACATTGAAAAATAATGGTCATGGCGGTTTGACAGGTTACCGTCCCACTGCTCCTACAATGCGAATCTGCCGATCCTCGGGAATTTCGTGGTAAGAAAGCACATACAAGCCAGGCACGCTATGTCGTACAAAACGCGACATCCATGGCCGCAAGGCTGCGGATACCACCAAGATTGCCGGCTGGCCAAGGGTTTCCTGACGGTTGGAGGTCTCGGCCAGGGATTTATGGATTCGCTCCGTTAATCCCGGTTCCAACATTGGCCCAGCTTCTCCCCCGCTTTGTATTCCTTGGTGCATCAACTGTTCAAGTGCGGGATCGAGAGTAATCACCGGTAATTCTTTAGTTACTCCGGTAATGTTTTGGATAATCGCACGTCCCAGGGCAATTCGTACTTGGGCAGTGAGTGTATTCGGGTCGCGCGCGCTGCTTGATGCCAAGGTTTCGGCGATAGTGCGCATGTCGCGCAGAGTGATGCGCTCTTCTAGAAGGTTTTGCAAAACCTTCTGGATAATTCCCAAGGGAATCGCCGCGATAAGATCTTCGACCAGCTTAGGGAAAGAAGTTTTGAGTTTGTCCAGAATTTGCTGGACTTCCTCGCGTCCGAGAAGTTCATGCGAATGATCCTGAAGAATCTGCGAAAGGTGCGTGGCTACCACCGTCGAGGCATCGACCAGAGTGTAGCCCAGGGTTTGCGCCTGATCGCGCAGACCGGCCTCGATCCATACCGCATCCAGGCCAAAGGCGGGATCTTTGGTATCAATGCCCGGCAGGCTTCCATAGACTTTACCGGGGTTAATGGCCATGTCCCGTTCTGGATGGACCTCCGCTTCGCCTTCCGTGACTCCGAGCAAAGTAATGCGGTAGGTGCCCGGAGGTAGGTCGAGATTGTCACGAATATGGACCGCAGGAATTAAAAATCCCAGATCTTGGGAAAGTTTCTTGCGCACTCCCTTGATGCGTTTCATCAATTGTCCGCCCTGTGCCTTATCAACCATGGGTATCAGACGATAGCCCACTTCCAGGCCAATCAAATCCACCTGCGTCACGTCTTCCCAGGATAATTCACGCTGCTCCTGGGAGATTTCTGGGGAAACCGTCGCCACCTCGGTCGATGGTGCCTTTTCAATCGGTGCAGGTTTACGGGTCATGCGCCAGGTACCGAACCCCGCGAGCAAAGCCAGCGTTAGGAAAGGCAGGTTGGGCATCCCCGGAATCATCCCAAGAAGACCAATAATGCCCGCTGTCATTCCCAACGCGCGCGGGTCGTGGAAAAGTTGCGCTGCCAACGCTTTGCCCATGTCCTGGGCCGTAGAGACGCGGGTCACCATAATAGCCGAGGCGGTGGACAACATCAGCGAGGGTATTTGCGCCACTAGACCATCGCCGACACTGAGCAGAGTATAGATACGCGCCGCTTCGGCCACGCTCAGACCATGCTGCAAGACACCCACGCTCAATCCACCAATGACGTTGATGAACAGAATCAGAATACCCGCCACTGCGTCACCGCGAACGAACTTGTTGGCACCATCCATAGATCCGTAAAAATCCGACTCTTGCATGACTTCGGAACGCCGGATGCGCGCCTCATCTTGATTGATGATGCCGGCGTTGAGGTCAGCGTCGATGGCCATTTGCTTGCCGGGCATGGCGTCTAAAGTGAAGCGGGCACTCACTTCGGAAATACGACCAGCGCCCTTGGTCACCACAACGAAATTAATGATCATCAGAATGGCAAAAACCACCAAACCAACCGTAAAGTTGCCCCCCACCACGAAATCGCCAAATGCTTGGATCACCTGGCCCGCCGCTCCCGCTCCCGCATGGCCTTCAAGCAGCACCACCCTAGTCGAGGCAAGGTTGAGCGACAGCCGCAGCAAGGTGGTCACCAATAGCACCGTGGGAAAGGCGGCGAATTCCATGGGACGCTGGATATAGACCGTGGCCATCAGAACAATCAGCGACAGCGCGATATTGAAGGTGAAGAACATATCTAACATGAAGGGGGGGACCGGCAACACCATCATTGCCAGCATTCCCATCAACAATATCGGCGCACCCAGGCCATTGGCGATTAAATTCTTGAGAGTGGCCTGAATAGTGCTGAGGGTTTGGGTTCGGGTCATCAGTGTCTCCGAGAAACCCATGGCTTTAGCCATGGGAAATTTCTAACCTTTTTGGTTCTCGCTCCTTCTCGCCAAGTTTGCAACATAGATTAGATAATTGATTGTTTACCATATAAATTTAAGGCAACAATCCGGTTAGAATTCTTTCCAGTTATCCTCATTCCCCCTCACAGATAATTCTTGATTTTTTCCCATTTTCATTACGGACGACGGGCGCGTTCTGGATGGTTGTGGAGTAGCTTTAGCGGGAATGCGTGCCGTCGCGGGCTTAGCTACTGTGGGTGGCGGGGTAGCTCGTGTGGATAATTCTTGGCTTTTCAGCGACTTGCCTGACTTTTCCAGCTTTTCGACTGGCGGAAAACTGGATTGGGATGAAGGATTTTTTGCTACAGAAGTGTTTTCTTCCAGTTTGAATTTACTGACCGCGGTCAATAGCTGTTCGGCCTGCTCCTGGAGCGATTCGGAGGCCGAGGCCGCCTCCTCAACCAACGCGGCGTTTTGTTGAGTCACTTCATCCATTTGTGATATTGCCTGGTTGACCTGTTCAATGCCTTTGCTTTGTTCGTTGCTGGCGGCGCTGATTTCGGCCATCAAATCGGTAACGCGCTTGACCGCCTGTACGATATCCCCCATGGTCTGACCGGCTTGTCCTACCAGACGACTGCCGTTATTAACCTGGGTTGTCGAAGCGTCAATGAGAGATTTAATTTCCTTGGCTGCCGTGGCGGAACGACCGGCGAGACTGCGTACTTCCGCCGCGACCACCGAGAACCCCCGCCCCTGTTCACCGGCGCGAGCTGCTTCGACCGCTGCATTCAGGGCTAATATATTAGTTTGAAAGGCTATTCCTTCAATGACCGAGATGATGTCGGCGATTTTAGTGGAGCTTTCGGTGATGGCGCTCATGGTTCGTACTACCTGGCCTACCAGTTCTCCTCCACGCTCGGCCACATCCCGTGCTCCCTGGGCAAACTGATTGGCTTGACTGGCATTGGAGGCATTCTGCTTAACAGTTGAGGTCAATTCTTCCATGGTCGCGCCGGTCTCCTCCAGGGATGCCGCCTGCTGCTCGGTACGCTTGGAGAGATCCATGTTGCCAATGGAGATTTCCCGCGAAGCCGAATTGATGGCTTCTGCTGCGGAGCGAATATCTCCCGCCAGGGTTCCTAGTTGCTGAGTGGTTATATTGGTATTTTCCCGAATGCGGGCAAATTCCCCACCGTAAGTGTTATTGATGCGAATAGTGAGGTCGCCCCGCGCCATGCACTCTAGTGCATTGACGGTGTCGGACACTGCCCCCTCCACTGTTTCCAGGAGTTGGTTGAGGGATTCGGCCAAATTCCGCAAAAAGCCATCCTTGCCAGCAAGATCGATACGACGGGTCAAATCACCGGCCTGGGCGGTATTAACCATTTCCTTAACTTCGTTCTGGACACGTTTCATTTCGGTGCAATCAGTCCACTCTACCACGCTCCCCAGGCGCACTCCTTGCGCGTTGAACACTGGATTTGCCACCAGGTCGAAATTCCGTCCGCCAATGGTGAGGTGTGCCTCATAGTTTGCGTGTAAATTTTTCAACAACAGGCGTTGATGGGCAGGATTGACGTGAAATTCGTCAATGTTGCGACCAACCAGGTCGCGCGCGGTGAAACGTGGCAAATCCTTGCGGATGTCAGCTTCGGCGTGTGCCATCATCTCGATCACGGCACGATTGAGATAAATGAGGTTACCATCGGGATCAGCAATCATGACGTTGGTCGAGACGTTATCCAACGCCGTCTGGACCCGTAACGCCGCGTCAGTCTGACGCCGTGCGTCATTCATATCGAAGGCAAGTTTGATTTGCATTGACTTGAGGGCGAGCATCAAGCGTGCTATTTCATCCCGGCCTTTGGCTTCGATGCGCTGGTCGAAACATCCATTGGTCATTTCCTCGCAGTGCCTCAAGGCCGTAGTCAAAGCGCGTTGCGTGGCACGCAGTGCTAACCATGTCAGCAATGCCAGCAATCCCAATGCACCAATATCAGCGTATTTACCTATCTCGGCGTATTCTGTGGGTAAAAAACCAATCATCGCCAACTTGAAGAAGATAAACAGGCCCAATCCGGTCATGATGCGCCCACGCAAACCGATGTGGCGTAATGAATTGGTCATCCGCGTGAACAACCCGAACCTGTCAGAACGTCCGGCGCGCAGCGCTGCGTAGTGACGCTCCGCTTCATCGACCTGGGCGCGACTTGGTCGGGTGCGTACCGACATGTACCCTACCGTCCGTCCCTTTTCACGGATGGGCATGACGTTGGCTTCCACCCAATAATAATCGCCATTCTTGCAACGATTTTTAACCAATCCGCTCCAGGGGTCGCCACGCTGAATCGTCACCCACAAGTCAGCAAAGGCCGCCTTGGGCATGTCTGGATGACGCACGATACTGTGCGGTGCCCCCAGCAATTCTTTTTCGGCGAATCCGCTGATCGCTACGAATTCATCGTTGACATAGGTAATGATTCCCTCAAGGTCGGTCCTTGAAACAATTCGTGCGTCTCTGCGTACTTCCCGTTCCGTTGTTGTCACCGGCATGTTCATCGGCATGTTCATCCAAATTCAGCGCAAAAACCTCACACCCCCTTTAGGCATGGTGAGGCAGCGCCGTCCTCCTGTATTTTTTGAGTTGAATTTGATCGGTTGGCGGTCTTTCCCGGCGGTCAGTCCTGACGGACTTGGTGACGCTATTACATAATTCCTTATTTAGTTATAGGTGAGGCCACGGCGTGCGAGGGTGCTTTCATCCACCAGGGCCATGTCACGACTTGTCATTAGCCGTTCAATATCCACCAGGATCAGCATACGATTTTCGATGGTTCCCAATCCCATCAAGTATTGAGTATCCAGGGCATTGCCAAACTCTGGCGCTGGTTTGATCTGATCTGCGCCGAGACTGACGACATCGGAAACTCCATCGACCACAGTTCCCACAATACGTCCAGAAAGATTGAGCACGATAACCACAGTGCGTTCATGATAGTCCGCGTTGCCTAGTTGAAATTTTATGCGTAAATCGACAATCGGGACGATGGCTCCGCGTAAATTGACGACCCCTTTGATAAAAGAGGGCGTATTAGCGATAGGAGTCACGGGGTCGTAGCCACGAATTTCCTGTACCTTCAATATGTCCACGGCATACTCCTCGGCTCCCAGGGTAAAAGTGAGAAACTCGTGGACGCCATGGGCGGGATCGATGTTCTGGATCGCTTGAATAGCCATGATGTTTCCTGGATTGAATAAATTTGGACTTTATGGAGGAGCACCTAGCCGGCGCGAGCAGCGCGCCGAACCAGGTAACCTACGTCAAGAATGAGGGCAACGCGACCATCGCCCATGATGGTGGCACCGGAAATACCGTCAACACGGCGGAAGTTCGATTCTAGGCTTTTAATGACCACCTGGTGCTGGCCGACAAGCTGATCCACGAATAGCGCGATGCGTCGCCCTTCGGCCTCCAGCAAGACCAGGATGCCTTCCTCAGGGGCGTGGATGTTCGGGATGATCCTGAACACCTCATGCAGCGGCAATACCGGCAAGTACTCCCCTCGAACTTGCACTACCTGGCCACGTCCACTGATGGTACGAATATCGGCGGCGCGCGGACGCATGGATTCCATGATGTAACCCAAAGAGATAATGAAAATTTCGCCGCCAACCCCTACTGATAGGCCATCCAGAATCGCTAAGGTGAGCGGGAGACGCACGGTGAAGGTACTCCCTACGCCTTGCATTGATGTGATATCCACGGTGCCGCCCATTTCCTGGATATTGCGCCGGACGACATCCATGCCCACGCCGCGCCCCGAGACATCGGTAACCTGTTCGGCAGTGGAAAAACCCGGCGCAAAAATAAGCTGCCAGACTTCCTGATCCAGCATTCCATCATTCACCGCCAAGCCACTTTCCCGCGCCTTAGCAAGGATGCGCGCGCGGTTGAGACCCGCGCCATCATCACGAACCTCAATAACTACGTTACCTCCTTGATGAGAGGCTTCGAGAATGATGTGCCCCAAGGGATCCTTGCCCAAACCAACGCGGGTCTCCGGGGACTCAACGCCATGGTCAAGACTGTTGCGTATTAAATGAGTGAGCGGATCAGTAAGTTTTTCAGTCAATCCTTTGTCCAGCTCGGTTCCCTCACCCAGGGTGATCAGCTCTACGCGTTTGCCAAGTTTTGCCGCCAAATCGCGCACCAAGCGGGGAAAACGGCTGAATACCACGCTGATCGGCATCATGCGGATGGACATGACACTTTCCTGGAGGTTGCGGGTATTACGTTCGAGTTGATCCAGCCCCGCCTGCAACTGTACAGTCCACACAGGATCCAGCTGCGAGGCAACCTGGGCAAGCATCGATTGAGCGATGACCAGTTCCCCCACCAGATTCATGATCTGATCGACTTTTTCCACGCTCACCCGAATCGAACTTCCCTCAGATTTACGGGCAGTTGGCCTGGTCTCGCCAACTGCAAGGGAAGCCGGTGTCGTGGTTGTTAATGATTTTGGATTGGGATCAGGAGCACCATTAGGAGCCACAGTAACTGAGGCACCATCCGGTTGCGTCGGCGTTGCGGACGGCGCGCCTGGCGCATCCGCAAAAAAACCGAAAAAATTATCCTCGCTGTCCGGGTTAGATACCGGAGCATCGTCTGGTAAGGGCGCGAAAAAGCCATAACCTGGATCTAATTCTGATGCCGTTTCTTGTACAGACTCAACTTGAATTTGGGATGGATCGGCATAAAAGGCCAAATCTTCTCGGATATTCTCACTGGTCTCGCGCGTGACCAGATCAATTTCCCAATTCATTTCAGAGGCGGCATCGCCAGGACGCTGTTTCACCGTGACCGCTCCGCTTTGTGCCCACTCATCCAGTAGCGAATTCAACCCCAGTTCCGTAGTCCCAGCCTGAAGGAAAAAACGCAGTCGCCAGTGATGCAACGGAAGGGATTCGTCGTTCGCATTTCTCTTTATAAGGGAGTTGCCAATTTCCATTGGCAATTCTGTCATGAAAGTCTCAAGACTCTGGATTATCGCTTTAGCCGCCGCCGGGTCAACAATTTGATCGGTTCGATGCGCTTCAAGTTGATCGTGAATGATATCCACCGATGCCAGGAAAACATTCACCATCTCGGGTGTAGGACGAAGTGTGTCTTTACGTAACCGATCCAGCAGCGACTCAAGGACATGGGTCAACTCGGTCATGTCGTTAAAACCAAAGGTTCCGCTACCTCCCTTGATAGAGTGGGCAGCTCGAAAAATGGCGTTGAGCGCATCCGGTTCGGGAGATTGAAGGTCCAGGCTAATGAGCAAGCGTTCCATTTCCGCCAGGTGTTCGGTGGTTTCCTCGAAGAAAGCGGCGTGGAACATGGAAAGATCAATACTCATCAATGTCTCCGAGAAACCTCGCCCTTCAGGGCGGTGAGGAAAGAAGACAGTTTTTGCAACCGTCGATAAAAATGCCGGTCTTTCCCGGCGGTCAGCTCGTAAGCGGCCCAAGGACGGAACCTTTCAGCTCGCTCTCCTCGCCAATGTTACAACGCAGCTTCGGTTCTTACGAACCTTGCGACAAACCATTTAGCGCGGGAAGTGATTGAATGTCGCTGCTTCAAACTTTCCAGGGCGATGCGAATCAGGATATCGGTTTATGCCGCATTGACAATTAAAAATTTAGCCAATTACTTTTTTTACGACTTCCAACAATTTTTGCGGATCGAATGGTTTAACCAGCCAACCCGTGGCACCTGCAGCGCGTCCCTGATTTTTCATCGCATCACTGGATTCGGTAGTGAGCATCAGGATTGGCACGGTGCGGTATTGAGACGTGGCACGCAGATTCTTGATCATGGTCAAGCCATCCATGCCGGGCATGTTTTGGTCGGTCAGCACCAAATTAAAGGAATTGGCCCTGGCCTTGCTCAAGCCATCATTGCCGTCTACCGCCTCGACGACTTGATAGCCTGCACCCTTAAGGGTGAAAGCAATCATCTGACGAATCGAGCTGGAGTCGTCCACCGCAAGAATCATTTTTGCCATTATGGGATCCTCATGAAATTAAAAAAGTTCGACATCGCCCGCCTGCATTTTTTGCTGGGAAACGGTGATATGTTCAGTCTCTGCCAGCAGATCGCTCGCCTTGGCGATGGCTGCGCGCAGGCGTTCCACTCGACCTTCATGGGTAAATGATGTCATTGATTCCTGATCCGCCTCGATGGCGCGGATGCCCGCGAGGAGAGCGGACAGGCTGTTGATACGCCGATCCAGGTGTTGAATGAGCTGGCTGGTCAAATCCTCGAACTGAAGCGCGGTCACCGCGACATTGACACTACCTCGTACCTCTGAGTTGATACGGGAAATGGCGGTGATGCTGTCCTGAATTTTTTGGTCCAAGTGTTCTACTTCACCCATCATTTTAGTGATGTTCATTTTCGATTGAAGGGCAAAATTCATGTCGTGGGAAGCCAGCTCGGCGCTTGCCTGCATGGCACCCTCCAGGGCGTCACGAACCTCTTTTACGTGGGCGCGGATCTGGCCACTAAATTGTGAGGAGTGCAGGGAAAGTTTGCGCACCTCGTCGGCCACCACCGCGAATCCCCGCCCGGCAGCGCCGGCGCGTGCAGCCTCTATAGCGGCATTGAGGGCCAACAGATTGGTCTGCTTGGCGATGTTTTCTACGCCATCCACGTCCGTGAGGATTGCCACCACGGTTCGGTTCACATCATCCACGCGGTCGGCGATTTTTATGCTGTACATGCTGATACGGATGATGGTATCGACATAATGCTCCATGGTCTCGCCAGTTTGACGCACGAATTCACTCACATTGATGGTACTGGTTTCATTGCCTGGAGCTGCCTTGGAGTGTGCAAGAATGGGTAAAATCAAATCCTGCTGGTGATGAGTCATAGATTCCATGCTTTTGAAGCTCATAGCCAGTTTCGATACAGCGTCACGCAGCAAATCCCTCAGTTGCGTCAGCTCTAGGCTGATGGTACCGATCTGGGTATCAAAATGCCGCGCGAATTCTTCCAGCAAGTCATGGAATTCTTCCGTCAGACCATTAAGGTCTTCCAGTTCAAAGTTGCGATGCCGTTCCTGGCGTCGCCAGGAGTAGTTCGTGATGATACTCGAGCCGACCCATCCGGCAGTAAGCACGATCACGGTCAGGAGATGCAGGAAAGGAATATCGGTAACCAATACCGTGACGCAACCAATGCCGCCGCAAGTCAGGCCGATGATTAGGGATTTGTCGTACACGAGCGTTCCTTGATTTGAATGAATCGGATGGATAAACGAACCATGGCGTTGCGTCGCGTGGTGTGGTTGAATCCACGTTTACGACATTCACCTACCGGGAACTATCAATGACCCTACGCATTGTCTCCACCCAACCCTTTGAGGATCAACGTCCAGGCACTTCAGGTCTCCGCAAGAAGGTACTCACCTTTCAGCAGCCACACTATCTGGAAAACTTTGTCCAAGCGATATTTGATACTCAGCCGCAGCTAGTCGGCGCCACTCTAGTGGTTGGCGGTGACGGTCGCCATTATAACCATACCGCTATTCAGACCATCTTGCGTATGTCCGCTGCCAACGGGGTGGGGCGGGTTTTAGTTGGGCGCCACGGCATTCTTTCGACCCCTGCGGTTTCATGCCTGATTCGCAAGCACCACGCAGCGGGCGGTTTGATTCTTTCTGCCAGTCACAATCCTGGCGGGCCGGATGGCGATTTCGGTATCAAATTTAATACCGATAATGGCGGCCCTGCCCCGGAAAAGATAACTGAAGCTATTCATGCCAGAACACGACAATTGGAAGTCTATCGTACCCTGGATGGCGACGGGTCGGACCTGGAAACATTAGGAGGAAGCACCCTGGCAACAATGAAGGTGGAGGTCATCGATCCCGTAGCGGATTATGCCGTGCTGATGGAATCATTGTTTGATTTTGATGCCATTGGCCGTTTACTGCAAGGCAACAATTTTCGCATGTGTTTTGATGCGATGAATGCAGTGACCGGTCCTTACGCTCGGTCGATTCTCGAAGATCGACTGGGCGCTCCGGCGGGTACAGTAATCAATGGTCAACCCCTGCCTGATTTCGGTGGTCATCATCCTGATCCCAATCTGACCCACGCCCGCGAGCTAGTGGCAATCATGAATGGTGATGATGCTCCGGATTTTGGTGCCGCTTCTGATGGCGATGGTGATCGAAACATGATTTTAGGGCGACGTTTCTTCGTGACGCCCAGTGATAGCCTGGCGTTAATCGCTGCCCATGCTCTCCAGATTCCAGGTTATCGCGCTGGCCTGGCGGGGATTGCCCGTTCCATGCCCACCAGCGCGGCGGCGGATCGCGTAGCGGCTCATCTTGGCATTCCTTGTTATGAAACGCCGACTGGCTGGAAATTTTTTGGCAACCTCATGGATGCAGGTAAAGTCACCCTGTGTGGCGAGGAAAGTTTCGGGACAGGGTCAAATCATGTCCGGGAAAAAGACGGACTGTGGGCAGTGCTGTTCTGGCTGAATATCCTAGCAGTCCGCCGTCAGGGGGTGCAGGAAATCACGCACCGCCACTGGCAACAATTCGGGCGTAATTTTTATTCCCGTTACGATTATGAAGCCATCGACACTGGCGTCGCTCGAGAATTAATGGCGCATCTATATTCGTCCCTGCGTAATCTCCCCGGTCAACATCATGGAAAATACAGAATCCGCTACAGTGACGATTTCAGTTATTCCGACCCAGTGGACGGCAGTCTAAGTACCGGTGGCGGCATCAGAATTGGCTTTGAGGATGGATCGAGAATAATTTATCGCCTCTCGGGAACTGGAACCGAAGGTGCCACGTTACGAATCTACTTGGAATCCTACGAATCCAATCCTGCCCGTCACGCCCTGAATTCTCAGGAAGCACTGGCGTCACTTTTTCACATTGCAGAAACGATTGCCGACATTCATGGACGCACCGGACGTGAACGACCAGACGTAATTACTTAACCATTCTTTCAGACCGATCTATTTTTTACAGGACAAATAATAAAACAACGATTTCAAATTCCCGCTGTCAGACGTTGCCGAATTTGCGCAGCCGGAATAAGGTTCCACAATTTGGCTAATTCGGGGCCGATCAAGGTTCCGGTAAGAGCTGCGCGGAGGGGATGGAACAGTGTAGGACCATGTGTGCCAGTAGCTTTTTTTAGGGCATTAGTAAACGCTTTGAAATCACTACCATGTTCAGTCAAAATTCTCAGGGCTGCGCCATGAAACTCCACGCCAGTTGCGGTAATGACAGTACGCGCCTCTGGCGTGATTTCTAGATTTTCCCCGTAAATTATTCGTGCCCAATACAACCCATCAACGGGTAACAAAAGATTGGGACGTACTGCGGCGATGAATAATTCCCGATCCGCCACGGGCACCAGGTCATGAATCTCCGTAGGTAACCAATTCCAGAGTCGCACCCAATCGGCTATCGCCAGTGTTTCACGCTGCCAGTGACGGAGTGCTCCCTCGTCGTGATGTGCGGGCGCATGGCTTAGGTGAGTAAGACTGAAAGCGGACGCAAGTTGATCCAGGGTTAATGGATTGGTTTCGCCATAGGTATGGCCGAGACGCGCCAAATGATTAAGCACGGCTTCTGGTAGGTATCCAGCTTCACGTAATTCACGCAGGCTGCGAGCGCCATGACGCTTGGACAATGGCGCTCCATCCGTCCCCAAAATCAGCGAGAGGTGACCATATTTCGGAACAGGCAACCCTAAGGCTGCCAGGATGAGCTGTTGGCGCGGCGTATTGGAGAGATGATCGGCACCGCGCAGGACATGGGTAACGCCCATGAGTGAATCGTCCACAGCATTGGCGAATAAAAATGCCGGGCTGCCATCGGAGCGACGAATCACGAAGTCGCCAAGGTCATCACTGCGGAAAGATTGCGCACCACGTACCAGATCAGTGAATTCGAGCGTTAGTCCCGGCGGTACTCGTAGACGCAGGGATGCGGGCCTGGTTGTATGCCTTCCCTCGATTTTAGCGCGCGACAGACGAGCGCAGGTACCAGGATAACGCGGCGGTTGTCCAGCGGCCCGTTGCGCAACGCGATGGCGTTCAAGTTCTTCTTCGGTGCAAAAACACGGATAGCATCGATCCTCAGCCTCAATACGGGCATAAAATTCGGCATAGTGCCGAGTCCGTTCGGACTGCCGATAGGGTCCATGGAGTCCACCGCAATCCGGGCCTTCGTTCCAGTTCAATCCTAGCCAGTGCAGATCAGCAATGAGTGACTTTTCATGGATCAAAAGGCTACGGGCGGCGTCGGTATCCTCAATGCGGAGCAAAAAGACACCCCCGGCGGAGCGGGCAAGGAGAGCAGCATAGAGAGCGGTGCGGGCATTCCCCAGGTGAAGCTCCCCGGTCGGACTTGGAGCGAACCGGGTGCGCATGAGATTCATCAGGGTCTCCAGAAAACTTCGCTCTTTAGGGCGGGGTGATTGACAGAATTTGGGCAGAATTGATTATTGACACTGTGGAATACGCGCTGCTCGTCTCGTTTTGTTTGGTGATCAGCTTGATAAAGTGGCACTATTTTTTTTAATAACCTTGATGTCATGCCCAATGGCCTCCTCAAATGCGATCTGCCGCAGTCCGATCCGTACCACCAAGGCGGGATGGCGCTGTTGCAAAGTAATATCTTCTCCCGGCAATAATCCCAAGGTCAAAAGGCGGTGCATACGTTGGGGATCTTTGGTATCCAGCGACATGATTCTAGCCTGTCCACCGATTTCCAATCGAGACAGAGGGATAAATCTGCTTTCCACTACGCTGCGTCCCTCCTGGCAGCAAACTCCTTCGGGAATAGGCTGTCCGTGCGGACAGGTCATTGGATGCCCCAGTAAGGTGCAAATGGCATCCACCAAATCCGTCGCCAGGATGTGCTCGAATTCGCAGGCTGACCCTTCCGTGTCGTGGGGCTGCTTGCCCATGACATCGACAAGCAACCTCTCGGCCAGCCGATGGCGTCGCACAATATCCCTGGCTCGCTGGTGTCCTTTTTCCGTCAAAATGATGCGTTCCTGCTCCATGCGGAGCATACCGTTACCTTGGAATTCCTCCAGCCAGTCCTCGTACACATGCTGGGGATCGTGCTGGCGCAAAGAAGGAATGGTTAATTCCTCACGCTCGCGCAAACGCCAGAGCATTTCTAGCAATTCATCCCGCCGCAGCTCAGTCTCAAGGTTCATTGGTATTCCGTTTTTTGATTTCAGTAGTAGTTGCCAGTTAAAAATTGAAAATTTAAGTCATTCTGCGCGCAGCGAAGCGGAGTCGCAGAATTCATCTACAATAGAAATTCTGCGTTTTGCGACTGCGCACAAAATGATAGAAAAAATTAATTCTGTTATAGCGTTACAAATTAAACTGCGTAACTTCTATTCAGATCAGATGAAAAGTCGCAATAAATAATTCACCGCCCCGCCTACCAAAAAGGCGATGGCCACGATGGCCAGATTGGCGACTATACCCCAGCGCAGGCCATATTCTTTAATCATGATCATGGTGTTTGACACGCAAGGCACGAACAGGGTGATCACGACCAAACCAGTGACGATTTGAACATAATCCAATTCAGCGGCTTCCACCATGTTTTTGAAATAGATCGCACCTACTTCGCGTCGAGCAAGAACCAGGATGAGAACTTCAGTCGCTTTATCCGGCAAGGCAAGAAAATTGGTTACAAGCGGATGCATCATGGTCTTGATGCCGTTCAACAGGCCGGTCTGTTGCAAAATGAACATGGCCACGGCGGCAGCGGCGAACATCGGGATGGCTTCTAACAGAAACCATTTGAGCCGGTAGTAGGTCTTGCGCAGAATGTTGCGACCATGCGGCCAATGAAAGGATGGCAGCTCCAGAATGAAATCGGCACGTCCTTCACCGGAGGAGAGCAAATGGTTCATGAGCAAACCGCAGATTAGAGTGGTGCCGGTTACCACTCCAAGAACAATCAACAAGGCGGAAAAGGGCATGGTAGCCAGAATGGCCAGAAGAATACCCATTTGCACCGAGCAGGGAACCCCTAACGCCACTAGAAAAGAAAGTAGCAGCCGTTCCTTCCTGGTCTCCAGGATACGACTTGCCATGGTAGCGGTAGTATTGCAACCGGTTCCTAGCACCATGGGCAACACCGCCTTGCCGGTCAATCCCATAGGAGTCAGTACGCGGTTAGCCAACACGCTTAAATTGGGCAAATAACCCACATCTTCAAGAAAGTTCACGATCAAGAAAAAAATTGCCAGAATCGGCACTACGGTGACCATGGCATTGGCTACCCCCATGGTCAGCACGCCGAACTGTCCTACCAGGAACTCCTGAAGAAAGGGTTGGGTAACCCATACACCGATTTTTTGCGTGATGGGAGAAAAGATCCAGGTATCCAGCCATCCACCCAGATCCGTTGCTCCCAACCCCACACCCTTGAAAGTAAGCCAAAGGATGGCAAAAAAAATTGGCCATCCGAGCACGGGGTGGCGCGAGGCCCAGGCTAATTTTTGCACAAGGGTGGGCATGACATGACGGGCTTGCCGCATCACCTCGTTGACCTGGCGTTTCGCCCATGCCTCCCGGGCTTGAAACAGCGCAAGGTCCATGCCTGGTGTGCGTGACCGGAATTCATCCACCATGCGCCGAGCTTGGGCGAACACCTCCACGCCCAAGGCTTTGGTGAAATCATCCGCCACTTGTTTCTCAGCTCCCTGAAGAAATAACAAAAGTCGCGCACGGGAGGGACGAAGATCCACAGGAAACAAGCTGACTAGCTGATTCATCGCCTCTTCCACCCGCGACGGATAGGTAATCGGGACGGGGGACAAACGATATTTTCTCTCGCCTTCCAGATATTCCTCCATGGTTTTCCGCAGAATATCCAATCCAATTCCGTGTTCTGCGGCCATTTCAATCACCGGTATGTCCAGCCGCACGGAGAGCAATTCACTGTCAATAACCACGCCATGACTAGCGGCCTCGTCTTCCTTATTGAGGCAAAATATTACTGTCTGCTCCAACTCCAAAATTTGCACCAACAACATCAAGGATTGTTTAAGATACATGGCATCGCCACAAAACAAGATGCCGTCTGGTTTTTCCTTAATCAAGACATTGAGGGTAATTTCCTCGTCAGGCGATTGCACACGCAAGCTGGCAAGGCCAGGAGTATCAACCAACTCAACCTGACGGTTATTTATCGTGACTCGCTGTCGTGTTGCCTCTACCGTAGTCTGAGGATAATTAGCCACGATGGAATAAGCACCGGTCAGTCCGTTGAACAGCACACTCTTGCCAGAATTGGCCGGGCCGATAATTACCCATCTACTCCGCATTCCCGAAATTTTGTTCAGGACATGGATGCTTGTCAGGGTGTTGCAGGCACATGCCAGCGTATTGCGATTGCATGTCAGGGTATTACAGTCACTCATATATCACGGATTATTTGTTTCTTGTTAAGAGCATGATAAAATTTCCTTCATTTCATCGCTTATATCACGAAAATCCGTTTCCGTAATATCGAAAATTTCTAGTATTTTTCCTCCAGTCCGTTTCCACATGCCTTCTTCATAACGTGCATGGAATTCATCGGAAAAATGTTCGGCAAGTGTTAAAAAACCGATTTTTTTGGCCAATGCATCATTCTGTTTATTTATTAATAATAATTCATCATGGTGATGCAACACTATCTCACGAATCTCTTCCGGCAAGAACCAGGATCGCGTCACAAAATAGCCAACCACTGAATGATTAGTATTAAAAATTTTATCCTCCGTGATCGTAATAGATTCTTGCGAATTTGTATTAGCCTGACGCAATATGTCAATATAATTAGAAAAGCGCTGCATTAAAATAGGAATACCACAATCATGAAATAAACCAAGCATATAAGCATGGTCGGGTGTCATTATCCTAAGGCGTCGCGCCAATACTGCGCAAATCGTGGCCGTATCCGTGGCTCCATCCCAAAAATGTTCTAGTTTTACTTTATCTCTACCGGACGACATGGTCATTCGCAGTAAAAGACCAGTAACTAAACTCATGCTATTCGCAAGTCCCAATAAAATTACCGCCTGGGAAATCGAAGTGACTTTTTTACGCAACCCAAAAGCTGGCGAATTAGCAGCCCGCAGCATGGCGGCTGAGAGTCCCACATCCTTAGACACTGCGGCAGCAATTTTATGTAGATCCGGATTGGCTCGTTGTTGTTCCCTCATGACAACATTCAGCACCGCAGGTTGAGGGGGGATATCGATCCCTTTCAAAAGTTGGGCAACGGCATTGTCGTCAAAGGTCTGAATGATGGTCATCAGTGCCTCAGTACAGGATTTAATAACAATAACTCCTAGTACAGGATTTAATAACAATAAAAATAAATTTTTTTGAAAATGCAGAGAATTCTATTTTCATCTGTTTGTATTTTTATCTTACTGCTAATCTTCAAACTACAGGATTTTCTGCCATGCGATACTCAATCATCGTCAACATGAAAATTAAATCCTGGCTGTCGCGCTTTAATTCATCAAGAGCGACTTCTGCTTCTACATAATTTTGTTCCTTGAAAAGTTTTACAAGTAAATCTGCATTTTCATGAAAATGCTTGTGGCGCTTTTCGAGAAATGACATTTCAGGATATTTCCCATATTTTTTGATTCCTTCGTTATAAATCCAAATTCCCAATTCACATGATTTGTAGGATTGTAAATGCGGACTAGCATCTTGTCGCAATAACGTTTCTAATTGCAGCAGCCATTTGAGATGAATTAATCTTGCCCTAGAAATGTCTATCATAAATTTATTGCCTGTCTTTATTTTGCGACTGAGGAAGGATTGCTTGGTTTATTGACCATATTGGCGCGTGGCATCGAAAATAAATGACTTTTCCAATAGTCATCTTCTTCATTATCTCTTGATTCTTGTGGAACCGTGACAACCCAAACATGCTTTACCTTTGGAAAATTTGCCAGAATCCGTTTTTTCAAATGAATCACGATGTCGTCTCCTTCACGAATCGTGATATTTTCATCAAGAGCAATGTGCAGATAAATTTCCCAATACTCACCAAGACTACGACCACGAATTAACTTTACATCATGAACGCCCTGAGTTATCCGAACAGCACGGGCCATGTCGGACAAAGTTTCTTGTGACACAGACACATCCAGTAAACCATTAATCGCATCCCAGGCGATCATCACACCGATTCTGACCACCATCAATACAATAACAAATGCAACAATTTTTTCTGCGGTGGGAATGCCGGCGTTTGATAACAAGTTTCCAATTAGCACCATGACAGATGAAATTGCATCGACACGATTATCCAGCGAGGCTGATTTAATCGCTGAATTATTATTTTCTTTGGCAACACAGCTCATGAAATGGTACATAAATTCACTAGCGGATGCTGACAGCATAATGCCAAAAATTGTCACCATAGGATGTACTGACTGCACGCCCTCAACTCCAGTAAAAATTGTCAGACCCAGTGATACACCTCCAATCAGCAACCCCACGCCAATAATTAAGGAAGAGACGAACAGAATTTTCCCATAGCCAAATGGAAATTTTTTGCTGGGTGGCCGATTAGCAATTTGCACGCTAACCAACGTAACCACTTTTGCAAGAGCATCGCCAAAAGAATAAAGCCCCTGGACCACCAATCCCAAACTACCGGATACCCACCCAAGAATGGTTCGGAAGATTGCCTGGGTTAGCGTACAGAACAAATCCGTCCATCCAGCTTGCATCACGCATTTTTTACAATGTTTGTATTTCATTGATTTTTATTTTCTGGTTATTGTCTAATACTGGGTATTAATCGGTGCATAAATTAAGGCGACACCTGAAAAATTATTGGATAAGCTGTAGCTTGATTCTTGAATTTTCAACGTGTCACCTAACCAAAGCACAGATTAATATATAGATTCAATGTAAACCAAGGTATCGCATTGGTGTTTCAGTATACTCTTGTCCCGTAAAAACTTCCCGCCGAGTCAAATACAAGGCCATAGTCACTTTCATTAAACATTTGTATCAATCCCAAGATATCTTCTGATTGAAGTTTATCAAATTGCAGTCCATGCAAAGGTTCCATTTTCCACAACACGCACGCACCCACTTCAATCGCGGAAGCCATTGTTGGCAATTTGAAATTAAGCTTTACCACCTGACCGATGGCAAACGATTCAGGACTTGCTATTTTTATTCCTCCAATACTTATATCTACCGACATTCCAGTAAATATTCCATGTTCGGTCATGATTTTGACTGGAAAATTACACTTGAAGCGTGGATGTGAGCGTTTTTCGTAGAAACTGCTTTCTGAATTCTTCATTATTTAGCAATTATTCCCTATTTATCCGTGATTTCAGCGTTTTCAACAAAGTCTCCGAGAAGCGCCCTGGCTTTAGCCGTGGGGTTCTTGACTGGTTCTAAACTTAATAAGATTGGCAATTATTGCCGCCGCCGCCAAAAGAAAATTTTCCTCATTTCTGTCTTGAACATGTCCATCGGGAACATATATATTCAATACTCCAAGAAGTTCCGAATCGTCAAGAATTGGCACACAATAATGACCATGAGGCATCATGTCGTCATAGACAGTAACATGATCTTTATGAACATGATTACTAAAGACAATCTTTTTTAATTGTGCGGCACGACCGCATAAACATTGACCAATAGGGACCTTGTTGCAAAGTATTTGTAAATCTTGAGCGTTTATACTTGTTTCCATTCGTAAAATCTGTTCCTGCCTGTCAAATGAGAATATTGATCCTTTATACTCAAGCGAACACCATGAAACTGTTAATATTATTTCAAGAGCAACCTCCAGTTGTCTATCAAGAGATAATTTGCTCAAAGTAGTTTCGAGAAGTGCATTAATGGCAATCCGTGATTGAATTGCCAACATTTCGTTATATCCTTCAATATCCAGGATCATGTCAATAAACCGTTTCAGTCCGTCGATATCTTTTGTTTTAAGCCCTATAAATTTGACTCCAATGGTTCTTTCATTATTTGAATTAACTCTTGAGCGAACCTCAGTATCATGAATCATGAATGGCAGTCTAAAACGTATATTAAAAATAGTATTTAAATCAATCTGTTTATTGTTGTCCATGATAATCAGCATTCCTTCAAAGCCTATATTCATCGCTATCCCATCAAGTTCATCACCTCCTGTTATTATTTTTACTGGAAGATTACACGAATACCTTGGATATTCTCTAAGTTCTTTTATTCTACCTATCATTTTGATTCATCCTAAGCGTGGAATTGAAACAGATAAATAATTTTCCAGAAATTATCTTGTTAAGGTAATTTCAGTTCCAGTTCAGGTGATTCAACAGTTGGAAGATCCAAAAATACTTGCTTCCAATTTAAGATCATTGATGGAGTTAATTAAAGCAAAGGATATTTCAAAATAATTGCCTTGCTCGATCATTACCTCTGCATCAGTGAATCTTTTTTCATTAATCGCCTTTACAATATCTCCAGCATACTTGTGAAATTCAGTATGTTTAGCGATACAGATATGGTAAGTAGAAAATTGCGAATAATGTTTTTTTGCCTCACCATGCAGCCATTTACCAAAAGTACACTGATCATCCGTAAATACGGTCTCATCATTAATGATTTCCTTTTTATTAATTGCAATAATCAGCTTTTTTTTCCAGTCTATATGAGATTGAATAGCGAAGTTCAGATCAATATTTATTTTTCTTTCCATGTTGCGAGTACTATCCAGAGTAACGGTTCTCATGACGCTGGCCACAATTCCATCTAGGACCGAATTAGCGCCACTCAAGTTGATATGGATCAGATTGGCGTTTGTAAAATTAGCGTTAGTCAAAATGGTATCATATAAGCATGCGTCAACCAGATTGGCATTAGTAAAATTGGTATTAGTCAGATTGGCATGATATAGTTTAGCGCCAATTAAATTAGCGCCAGTAAAATTAGCACCAATTAAATAAGCGCCAGTAAAATTGGCACCAATTAAATAAGCACCCGCAAGATTAGCGCCAGCTAGATTAATATTTTCTGCATCAATATCCATCATATTTGCATTGGCCAAATCTGCATTACATAAGCTGACATATCTTTTCTTGGCCGCTTCAACCGTCGTCTTAATAGTGTTATTTTCAACATTATAGGAGAATAACACAAGCCCATCTATTGATCTGATTTCAATTTTCATTATGATATCGTTACCAATTAATTAAATGTGCATACAGTAAAGTATCATTCTTTTTTAATCAAAAATTGCGTTGTGCTGGATAATTGTAACAGTAATAATTACTCTATCATTTTTTGATCAGTCCATGTACCAACATACTAAAATTCTTCAAAAACTTTAATTAATTTTATTACAGGCTTATGGTTTGTGTATTTTTATGGTTTTGGCTGTGGTTCTATAGTATTCTCATTGTTGAGGGTTCCGAGCTTCTGAATTAATCGATCTAGACCTTCAAAGACCTGCGGGATAGCGGAGGGAGGTTTCGGATTGACCATAAAAAAACGAATGTCGATGCGTCGATTTGCCGCTTCTGGCGTTGGGCTGGAATGGGCAATGATTGGTCGATATTCTCCATACCCGCTGATGCCGAATATTGGTTGACCTTTTTGGTTGTGCAGTTCTGAGAAGTTGGATTCTTTGCCAGAAGCCATCACTAGAATTTCAAAAGTCTTAATGGCCCGCATACTGGAGAGATGAAGATTATTGGTATAGCGCTTTGAATTAGTGAGCGGTACATTGTCGGTATGTCCCTCAATGTAAATTGCATCTAGGGTACCTGGATTCCATTTTCTATCCGCACAGAAGGACGGTCGACGCATATCGTCGTCAACTGATCCGCTATAACATGGTAAGTGATATCGCATAACCTGCGCCAATTTTTTTAGAATTTCTTCGCCGCCAGGTACGAATTGATCAGAGCCTAAGGGAAACAGAATTTCTCCCGGAAAACGTAAAATTCCATGATGCGGATCAATAAATACACGTAAATTTTCCTTGACCTGTAAATCTTGCTGAATATCCGTCAGCAACTGCGACAATAATTGAGCTGTCTTAGCAAGTTGCATATCAACATCTTGCTTGAGATTGGATGCAAGATCACGCAGCTCAAGCATTCCGGTTTCCAAATTTTTTAATTTTTCTTCATTCGCGGTATTGATTTGTTTTAATCGTTCTCGCTCTTCCGAGACTTGTATTGATTCTGAGCGATAATCACTTTCGGAAACACTCATATTGACGGAAAACATAATCAAAATTAAAATAAAAACAAACAACAACGCAGACATGACATCGCTAATGGACAAGGAAAAATCCATAGCGATGTATTGTTGTGTCTGTACGTCCAGTTTGCGTTTATACATATAAATCCGCCGCTAATGCTTGTCGCCGGCCTTCCCTGGCAGGATCCGACGCATTGTAGAGTTTATTTTAACCGGTAATGCCGGTGTTGCGATGGCAGTACCGGAATACGGGCATCCTATGAAGCGTACACCATTGCGAACGCAGATTTATGATTTATTTTTTTCGATGCTGATAAAAGTTACGTAATCGAAAAAATAAATTAACATTTTAATCGATTCAAAGGATAATCTTTTAGTAACTTTTTAGCGAAATCAAATGATTAAAATTTAACTGCGTAACTCCTAAACCATTTTAGTTTTCCAATACTGTTGGATTCTTTTTAGCCATAACCTCTTGGATTCGTTTTGCCAAGGCATCAATACTGAATGGTTTTACCACATAACCATCAATACCGGCCTGCAAAGCAGCAACAACATGCTTTTTGTCCGCATTGCCGGTAATCATGATGAATGGGATATTTTTCAATCGCCCGTCTTCCTTGATCCAAAGTAGAAGTTTATGACCATTGATTTCAGGCATTTCCCAATCACACAGTATCAGATCCACTGGTTTGTTATTTAGGATAATCTGGGCCTGGCGACCGTTGCCGGCTTCTATTATTTCGATTTGAGGAAAAATCTCAACGAGTCCAAAACGTATGAAACTGCGAATAGCACCAGCATCGTCGATAACCAATACTTTAAGATTTTTCATCAGTGTCTCCGAAAAAACCCGCTTGCGCGGATTTCACAATAAAATTTCTTCGCACAGCGACGAAGCTAGTCAATTTGAAGACTTGCTTTCACCAGCCTCACCCCTTATAGCTGGATATTTAACAGAATTACCTTACTCGTTTCCACGCTCCAAGATGGATATTATCAAATCATTAATTTCATTTAATCTACCATTAAAATTAATGGTTGCTTCACGTAACTGCCTGGAGACATTTCCCATATGTTCATCAACACCTCCAATAAATTCCAGAATTTTTTCAGATGAGAATTCAGATAAGTCATTATTGATATAGGCCATGGTCTGCTGCATTGAGGTACTCACTCGATCAATATGACGTTTGGTATAGGACATGCTTTCCTGTATGGAATTATTTACCTGATTAAAGTGGACTTGATGACTATTCAATGTTGTATCCATTCTACTTTGCATCAGATTGATCATTGATTGTATACGATTATAGGTCTCTCCGATGATAGTTTTTGTTTCCTCATATTGATTCTGGATATTGCCATGAGCCGTGGAAACAACAGCAGCCAATCCTGTTAGATTCTCTATGCTGGCATGAATTTTTTCACCAGCCTGAGCAATTTGACGCGAGGTGTCTTCCATGGATTGAAGTGATAAAGATTGCGCCGTAGTCTTCTCCAAAAAAACACTCATGACTTTGGACAGCGTATGAATTATGGTTTCATTGTCACGATTGTGAGTATTGTTGTGGACCATGGAAATGGCAGTAGTCAACCCATTAAGGGTCGCCATGCTGGAATGGATCTTTTCACCAACCTGGGCGATTTCCCGAGAAGTGTCATGCATGGATTGAATCGACAAAGATTGATCCGGCATTTTTTCCAAAAATACATTCATAGTACCGTTCATGCTGTCCAATTTAACGCCAAAACCACCGATGACGTAACTCAGCTTCTCCGTAATGTTACCCATCTGATTTACTCCATTAACAAAGTTTGCCACTCGCTCGGAGAACATCTGAAGTCCACTTTTAAGATGGATAAAAGTTCTTTCAAGCGAATTGTTCACCTGTTCAAAACGATTCTCATAATCATGCCACATGACACGTAACTGTTCGTAGGCATTGAGAATAGCACCTAAGGTCTGACGAGCGGTTTCTTGAGTGGCTGACAAGGCATCGGCGACCGCTTCCATCTTAGTGGTACTGTTTTGCAACTTTTCTCCCGCCATCTCCATCATCATCGCGCCGGATTCCATAATTTCTATCAGATGACCAAAACGATTTTGCGCCTGACCGAAGCTATTGGAAAACTGAATCATGGTCTCCATGAGATGACTTAGCTGTGCTACCAGATCCGTCTTAGTGCTGACAATTCCTACGGTCAGCTCACCAATCGCGTGACTCAAGGGCGCAATTGCCTCCCGCAACGCTGTCTGCCCCGCGATTCCAGACTGAGCCTTGATTTCTTGCATCCACCGGAACAGCTCTTCCATCTGATTGATACGCTGCTGCTCAATATGACTGTCAAGCGTTGAGCAAGTCTCGGCGAAACGAGAAATCATATCATTGTTCAAATGGTGTAATCCTGCGGTCATTTCCGTATTGTTCTGGGAGAAATGGTCTAAGAAGTTCGAGAAGAAATTGGCCAGGCCAAACATAGTTTCTTCGAGCTTTTCCGTTGCATTCAAGAACAGCTGCCCTGCACTGACCATGGATGCGCTCAACTGGCCTGAATCTTGGCGCGCCTCACTGCGGGATTGTTCCATGAACTGGATCAAGGATTGAAGCATGGCATCATTGTCATTGCGTACCCGCATCTGGGTTTGATCCAAGAACGCCAACTTTTCACTCACGCCCCCTTGGAAACGTTCCAGCAGTTTTTCGGTCGCGGCCACTAATTGGGGAGCAGTACCAAGGAAACGCTGCATTTCTTCTTGCGCAGCCATCATGGCGTGCGACGATTGGGAAAGAGTAGTGAGAGTTTGATTCAACTGTCCGCCAAAACCAATCGCTGTCTGACTCAGCATGGTAACCATCTCGCCTTGAGCTGATTTCATGCTTTCCGCTACGGTGGCCAAATCAGTAACAGTGCGCGCCATGTTGCCGGCAAAGCCCGCCGATGAATCGCGCAGCAGCGCGGCCAGTTCCATTTGGGCGTTTCTCATCCCTTCGGCCACTGCGGATAAATCAGCAAGGGTGCGATCCTGACGATCACTCATGGATACAGAAGAATCGCGCATCAACATGCCCATTTCTCGCAGAGCCGCCTGCATACCTCCAGCCGCAGCAGCCAAATCGGTAATAGTACGTGCCATCACGACCGCTAAATCGGTGACGGTACGCTCCTGACGGTCGCCCATGGACACGGATGAATCGCGCATCAGCACACTCATTTCCCGCAGAGCCGCCTGCATCCCTGTGGCCACAGTAGCCAAATCAGTAACAGTGCGCGCCATGTTGCCGGCAAAGCCCGCCGATGAATCGCGCAGCAGCGCGGCCAGTT
>CAUYTW010000342.1 GCA_963575715.1 Gammaproteobacteria bacterium
AATCCGTTCGCTATGCTATTTAGTGAGCGTCCCCTAACCAACGCGCAGATTAGTAATGCACAGATTAATATGAGAATGTGCAATGGGAGACTTGACCCCAGATTCTTATGACCCCAGATTCTTATGACCCCAGATTCTTATTATGATCCTTGCATGAGACAAACTATTCTACTTGGTGCTTTTTCCATAACTAATATAGGTATTTCTTTATTATTTCAGTGGTATGTATTCACTCAATTGGGGCCTGGAATAGAGACGGATGCGTTATTTGCTGGTATGGCACTTCCACAATTTGTGTTGGCAATGATTAACGGATCACTCATGCACGTTTTGGTTCCATTGCTTGCAGGAGAAAAAGAAAATCTTCTTCGCCATGATGCTTGGGGATTCCTTTTTTTGATTGGTAGTTTATTCAGCTTGCTGGCAACCATTCTTTATCTAACGGCACCATGGTGGATACCGATCACACTACCTGGTTTCAGTGATGAGGGGTTGGCTTTGACTGTCAAACTTACGCGCATTCAACTTATTGGTATTGTATTTTCTGCCATCAATGGAGTTCAATGGGCTACCTACCATGCTTGTCAAAAATTTTTATGGGCTGAGTTCACTCCGATTTTATCCAGCCTATTAGGTCTTTTGTTATTGATTTTTGTTCTTCCCGAATATGGTATTGTTGCGGCTGCATGGATAAATACTTTACGCATGTGGCTACAGACTTTATTGCTTGCTCCAGGTATGAAAAAACCAGTTTGGCCTGATTTAGCAAGCCCTACACTCAACGTAGCATGGCAACGCATCAAGCCACTTCTGTTGGGGACAGCCTATTACAAAACCGATCCGTTGATTGATCGTTTTCTACTTTCAACTGCTAGTAGTGGTAGCTTGTCGTTGTATTATCTAGCTCAACAGATTTACGGTGCCGTCAATCAAGTGTTGAACAAGGCTATTGCTGCACCTTTGGTGCCACTGTTAAGTAAATTTCATAAGGCAGGAGATAATAATGGATTTCAATATATCTATCACCAAAAATTGTTACAAGTGGGTGGAATATGTCTCGTCGGATTATTGATTTTAGGTTTATTTGGTCAAACTATACTTAATTTATTAATCGGACATGGAAATGTTAGTGTTGAAAATGCAAAAGAATTATGGTGGATCATGATCTGGCTTAGTGGTGTTTTTATTGGCGGTGCTATGGCGCAAATGTCATCATCATCATTTTATGCAAGTGGTGACACCAAAACTCTCGTAAAAATATCAATAATATCTTATACAATTTTTGTTGTTTGTAAAATAGCATCTTTTTATTATTGGGGCGTAATTGGTCTAGCAATAACTACAAGTATTTATTACATAATGAATTTATCAATACAAATTTATTTATTGGAAAACAAGTATTATGAATATTCCAAAAGAAGTAACTCTTGAAGATATTACATGTCCTCTTGGATGCCGTAAAAACGATGAAATCGTGATAACGGGGTGCGACTTATTGCATAATCTACCCGGTGAATTTACCGTCGTCAAATGTCGTACTTGTGGGTTAATGCGTACCAACCCACGACCAAATCCTAACACAATTGGTTTTTATTATCCAGACGATTATGGTCCATATCTTGGGACGTGCATACAACGCACGAAGCCAAAATCGGCTAGTTGGATTAAGAAACTATTGAGGCCCATAGTTAGGCGTATGTTCAATTCTAATGTGATAATACCAATGATGATGCCAGGTCGGATGCTTGAAATTGGTTGCGCTTCCGGTTCATTTTTGCACCAGATGGCGGGACGAAGCTGGCAGGTGCAAGGTATCGAGCTTTCCGAGAAAGCCGCTCAAACTGCAATACAACTTGGCTACCAAATTCATGCCGGACCACTTGAGACTGCCCCTAGACCAGATGAACCCTTAGATCTCATTGTGGGCTGGATGGTGTTGGAACACCTTTACGATCCCATTGGCGGTTTGCAAAAACTACTCGAATGGGCCAAGCCAGATGCATGGTTGGTATTGAGCGTCCCCAATGCGGCGTCATGGGAATTTCGTGTGTTCAAAGATAAATGGTATGCACTTCAACTACCCACACACTTCCACCATTTCACACCAACTACGTTAGAAAAAGTTCTGTCGGCAAGTGGATGGGAACTGAAGGAAGTTCACCATCAGCGAGTGCTGAACAACTTGATTGCAAGCGTGGGTTACGTCTTGCGGGATAAAGGTTTTACCAATTTGGGGAAAAGATTTATTGGCTTTCCTACGCAGTCTGGAAAGTGGGGCTATGTGCTATATCCGCTAGCTTGGCTATTGAGTGTATTTGGTCAAACAGGAAGAATGACTATTTGGGCAAAGCCGCAGAATAAGGGGAGGTGAAAAATGAAAAAAGTAATTCAGGTTCTCAAGCCGTACTTTCGAGTTGATGAAGTAATGTCGGAGATCCGAGAATGTGTTGAAAAAGGGTGGACTGGAATCGGTTTTAAAACTGAGCAGTTTGAATCGGCATGGAAGGAATATAGCGGGTTTAAATATGCCCATTTTTTGAACTCAGCCACATCTGGTTTGCATCTTGCAATTAGAATATTTAAAGATGAATATAATTGGCAAAATGGTGATGAAGTTATAACAACCTCGTTGACATTTGTTTCAACAAACCATGTAATTATCTATGAGAATTTAGATCCGGTATTTGCTGATATTGACTCAAGTCTGTGTTTGGATCCAGCATCAGTTGAACGGTTGATTACCAATAAAACAAGGGCGGTAATCTACGTTGGAATTGGCGGAAATGCACAAAACTACAAAGAGATCCGTTCATTATGTACCAAGCACAATTTAATTCTCGTATTGGACGCGGCTCACATGGCGGGCACATCATGGACGGATACGGGGGCGCAGGTTGGATTGGATGCGGACTGTGCCGTTTTTAGTTATCAAGCGGTCAAGAATTGTCCATCAAGTGACGCCGGCATGATTTGTTTTCCTTCGCCTGAGCTTGATAAGCAAGCGCGGCGCTTATCATGGCTTGGTATTGATAAAACTACATATGATCGATATTCTGAAAGCTCATACAAGTGGCGATATGATGTCCCCGAGATTGGATTTAAGTACCATGGAAACAGTATTGCTGCGGCTTTGTGTTTAGTTTCATTGCGTTATCTTGACCAAGATAATGAATATAGGAGAATGTTGGCGGATGTTTATGATAATAATTTAAAGGACAGAGATGATATAGAAATTATCTCTCACTCACCTTTGGTCCATTCCTCCAGACATCTTTATCAAATTGCAGTTACCAATCGAGACGGTTTAATTGAAAGATTATCCAAGGAGGGTATCTACTGCGGGGTTCACTATATTGCAAATCATCAATACCCAATTTACAAAAATTATAAATCGGATGTTGAAAAAGCGAGTCGGTACAGCTCACTCATTGTTTCCTTGCCAATGCATATGGGTATCAGCAAAGAAGATGCCACTCATATATCTAAAAAAATCCTAAATAAATGAAAATTGCAGCATATAGTATTAGCGGTATTGAAAGAGCCAGCTCCAGGTTACGAAGTTTTTATTTGTTTAGCTTCGCCAAGGAATTTGGCTTGGAGGTATCAAGACCATCTCGATATCGTGATGCACTGAGTTGTGATGTTGTTCATATACAAAAAATACTGACCTATAAGCTAATTATCTGGATGGTTATTTTCCGGGTATTTGGACTTAGGATTGTATTTGATATCGATGATCAACCAATGGGGCGCAAGTCATTTCTTGGCTATTGGTTGGCATTATTTCTTTCCTCGGTTATCACCGTTGATACTGAGGCGCGAAGAAACTATTGGAAGAACTATCTGTTTTTCAAGAAGATTATAGTTATAAATGATATAGCTGATACAAATGATGTTGAGTTAAAAATAAGAGAACGGCGAAATTCGTTAGATAACCACAGTTTTTTCTGGATTGGATATTCATGCAACTTACAAAGTTTGGACGGTTTTGTTGAGTTTGTAAAAAACTCAACAAAGTACAAACTAATAGTCTCGACCGAGAAAGAAGCAATAGCAACTCTGAAAAATAGATACCCATTCATCAAGTTTGTTCCATGGTTTGATGGTGTTGCATACGATGATTGTATTGAAGCGAAGTTTATGATTCTTAATCATAATCTTGATCAATCATCTCTCCTCAAGAGCGAAAATAAAATGGTGCTGGCAATGTTAGCTGGCTTCGTTCCTATTGTGAGTCGCACACCTTCGTATGAGAAGCTTGCTCAATCACTGGATGCTGATTTTTTGTTATTTGATCATATTGATGACGTAGCCGGGATCGCAACAAATCTAGCAGAAACTGACTTCCATGCTTTCTTTGAAAGATCACTTGATTTTATTAATTTGAATTATTCGCGGAAGGCTGTACTGTCGTGCTTTAATAAGAAAGTGCTTGGTCGATAATTTTTATTGTCATCGCACGATCGATAGGTTTTACAAAATGAAATTGAAACCAAAAAGAGTGGTTTATACGGCTGTCTTCGGTAATTACGACCAAGTTCCACCAGTCAATCCAAAATGGGATTGTGATTTTATTTGTTTCACCGATAACCCTGAAAACGTATCATCTGGCTGGCAAGTGGTGATGGTCAAATTGAATGGGGAGCAGCCTGCGCAAGCAAATAGGCGTTATAAGATGTTGCCTCATAAATATTTGTTAAATTATGAATGTAGTTTATATGTCGATGGAAATATTAGAATTGTATCCGATCCAAGCCCGCTATTTAGAAAATACTTGGACAGCGGTGTCATTGCAATGCCAAAACATCAAGACAGAAAATGTGTCTATGAAGAAGCGCGTGTGTGTATAGAGGGGGGCCGCGTTGACAAAAAAATAACTGAACAACAAATGTCCAGATATTTGGCAAACGGCTTTCCAGAAAAATACGGGATGACTGAAAATGGTATTATTTTTCGCAGGCATCATGATATTAATCTGATAGCCATGATGACATCTTGGTGGGAAGAATATTGCAATGGCGGTAGGCGCGATCAGTTAAGCCTTTCTTATTTAATTTGGAAGTACCAGATTGACGTGTTGGAAGTTATTGAGGGTGTACGTATAAATAAAAAATTCTTCGAAATAGATTTACACGTAAATGATAAATCAAAATCATTTATTATACGTTTAGCTAGAAAAGCAAATCAAAATAAACATTTAAATTATTATTATTTTATTATCTCCAAAATTGTTTCATTAGCTATAATAATAAGAAATAAATTTTTACCGTACAATCATATTTGAATTAAATTCCTTCTACACATAAAGGACAAAAAATATGACATTCTCATATACGATGATTTCCCGTGTAGTATTTTTTATTTTGGCGTTTGCGATTGCGTTTCCATTTCGAATGAATTACTCATTTGGCCCATTTAATACTTTGTCTTTTTTAGATGTAGCAGTCATAATCTGTATAATTTTTTTTATTTATTCCTGGTTGATTTCCGCTCCGATTTTATTAGGTAACATGAAATTGGCTTTTTCTATAATCTTTCCAATCTTGGTGGCAGGAATATCAATTTTTTGGGCAGTAAATCAAAACACATCTATGAGTTCTTTTGTAAAATATATTTATAACGGTCTTTATTATTTTATTTCACTAAATCTAGCAAAAAATATGTCTGCTAGAAAAATCGGTCAAATTTTTTCATTCTTAATTATTGCGTGGATATTTGGTTCTCTCGCAATGTATTTAGATATACCTGGGTTCAGATATTTTATTGCCGAAAAAATAGATCTTAAAAAAGATGAGTTAAATGATATCATTGCTTCCTATTATTTAAGATTATCTCATCCTTATATCGGAATGTCGAATGATTATGGGCCGATTCTCATATTTTTTGGATTTCTATTACTAGGAATTGCTAGATATGTAAATAATTTTATATTTTTAATAGTAGCCATCTTTAGTATTTGTTTTTCAATACTAACATTTTCTCGTGGTATGATTTTAGCTTTAATTTTTGTAAATATTTTTTCAAATCGGCTGTTTAGGGTAACTTTTATAAAGTTTTTAACTACTATAGCGATAGCAGTATTATTTAGCTTTCTTTTTTATCAAACTATTTCTAATATTTCTATTATACATCTCGAAGATAGAGATAGAGATTTAAGTTCTTTATTTTTGGAGCGCATAAGTAATGCTAATATTAAATCCAGATTTATTAGCTCTAACGAAGATTTTCAATTAATAATGGATCGTCCATTTCTTGGTTATGGCTCTGGTTACAATAAATTGAATTCTGCATCTCACAATTTTTACATTGCCAACTGGAAATACTTTGGAATTATATTAGGCACAATAACATCGATACTTTTTATTTCAGTAATCATTATTGCTTTTAATTTTCAAAAAAAATATTCATATTCATCAGTTTCGGTGCTTTATTTTTCTCTAGGTATGGGATGGATGTTTTTGTGTCTAACAGTATTGTCTCAAACTTTGATTGAGGCAACAGCACCACGCACTATAATTTTTTATGGTCTTGGTACTTTCGCAGGAATGCTGCACGGGCTTAGACAATCTGCTTGTACCCCCTCAATCAATATGAGAACGCTGTATCCTAAAGTTTTTTCATAAATAAAAATAGCCATTATATTTTTCCATGATTAATTTTTATTTTTTATGCTAACTGATATAATCATCGTTAATTGGAACGCTGGCCTGCAACTTGCTGCATTGGTCAACAGTATCATTTTACATCACAGCAATCTCGTTTCATCTGTAGTGATTGTTGATAACGCATCTACTGACAATTCTCTTGCTCGTATAAAAGAAACGACTGATGTTCCATTCTTACTCCATATCATCCAAAATACTGAGAATCGTGGATTTAGTGCAGCATGTAATCAAGGCGCTGCATTAGCAAGCAGTGAGTATCTTTTATTTCTTAATCCAGATACACGCTTGTTTAAAAATTCACTTTCAGCACCGTTGGAATTTATGCAGCGTCCTGAAAATATTGATGTTGGTATTATTGGCATTCAACTTATCGATGATCAGAACCATGTTTCTAGAAGCTGCGCACGATTTCCTTCATTGAGTATTTTTATTGCGTACACATTGGGCCTAAATCACTTGCATGGGTTACAACATTTGAATCTTCACATGTCTAATTGGACTCATGACAGAACGAAAAGAGTGGATCATGTAATTGGAGCATTTTACCTGATAAGGTATTCTCTATTTGAATCTTTGGGTGGGTTTGATGAACGCTTTTTTGTGTATTTGGAAGATTTGGATCTCTCCCTCCGTGCCCATCAATCTGGTTGGCGTAGTATATATTTTTCCGAAGCTCAAGCCTTCCACGCTGGTGGCGGAACTTCCCAGCAAGTGCAGGCTCATCGACTGTTTTATTCATTACGCAGTCGTTTGTTATACGGATTTAAACATTTTACACCTTGGCAGGCATGGACCTTGCTAACTGTAATGCTGATACTGGAACCGATTAGCCGGTCGATATATTCATTACTTCGAGGTAAAACACAAGATTTCCATAATACATGGCATGCTTATAAGATGCTCTACGTAAATGTAATACAAATTTTGCGAATATCTTCGTTAAAGAAAAATTCAAGGGGTTTGAATGATTAAACATTATTTACCATTAACGACTTATCCGAGTCCCGCATCACTTACACATCAACATTTATTTTCGTGTTTAAATACTTTAATTCCTATTGATGCATCCTCAGTACGAATACTTGATGCTGGCTGCGGAAATGGCAAGTTAATATCTTTTATATATCAGGCTATTAAATTTACACGACCAGAAATTATTATTGATATTCATGGTTTTGATGTTATAAATCATGGAGTTCAACTTGAAAAACAATTTATTGAGAAGACTATTTTCGAGCTAACTAACGATATTCCAACTGTAGATTGGTCAGAACGAATTAAATCTCTAAAAATTGGAGACAAATGGGATTTTTTAGATAATTATTTTGATATGGTCATCTCTAATCAAGTTCTTGAACACGTACATAATAAGCCATTTTTTTTTAAAGAATCATATCGGGTACTTCGTGATAATGGATATGCAATACATTTGGCTCCTCTCTGCCATTATATTTATGAAGGCCACTTACTGCTTCCTTTTGTGCATCGTATTTGTTCCCATGATTTACTACGTGGCTATATTTCATTCTGTAGTTTACTCGGTTTGGGAAAGTTTCGAGAGCATAATAAACTTACTAGAATTTCAAGATCTGAATTTTCTGAAAGACATGCGGATTATATTTATTTTTTGACAAAATACGCAAGTGAAAAAGAAACTCTTGATATGGCGCGTAATAATGGATTTCGTGCTAGTTTCAAATTTTCGGTTGATTTTTATCTATTAAAACTACGTAAAACTTTTTGTTTTCCATATAAATCAAGCTATAAACTATATCGATCTGCTATTTTTGATTCAATAGCGATTAAATTTTTACGATATATATCTAGTAATACTCTTGTATGTGAAAAACGTAATATTTATAAAAATTAAATTATTATGAATATTCTAATTCTCACCCGGTATGAAAATCTCGGTGCATCATCACGTATACGCTCTTACCGATACTTCCCATGGTTTACTAATGCGGGATTTAAAATCACAACAAACTATCTGGTAAATGATACGCAACTTTGTATGCGCTATCAAAAAAACAAATATTCTCTATTCGATTTTCTTAAAAATTACTGGCAACGTATTCGTATTTTGATGTCGCGGCGTAATTTTGATTTAGTGTGGATAGAAAAGGAAGCGCTGCCATGGTTTCCGGTGTGGTTTGAACGTATCCTGCTACGTGGTGTGCCCTATGTACTAGATTTTGATGACGCAATTTTTCACAACTATGATCTTCATTCTTCTGCCTGGATACGATGGATTTATGGGCGTCGTATTGATCGGCTGATGGCCGGGGCACGCCTAGTAATTGCAGGTAACTTCTACCTGGCCCAGCGAGCGCATAATGCGGGCGCATCATGGGTCGAAATCGTCCCCACGGTAATTGATCTAGACAGGTATATGGCCAAGCCTGCCTCTGTGTTGAGTGGTGAACCATTACGCATTGTTTGGATCGGTTCGCCTTCTACCACTCGTTATTTGAAGTTACTGCAAGAGCCGTTTGCCATACTTAGCCAACGGTTTTTTTTCAGGTTTATAATTATTGGTGGGGACAAAGTGGATCTTCCTGGCATGGATGTGGAGTTTGTACAGTGGAGTGAAGCTACAGAGGTGGCTTTGATTCAAGCTTGTGATATTGGCGTGATGCCCTTGTCGGATTCTCCCTGGGAGCAAGGTAAGTGTGGCTACAAGCTAATTCAATATATGGCATGTGGTCTACCGGTAATAGCATCCCCCGTGGGAGTGAACACAGAGATTATTCGGGTTGGTGAAAATGGTTTTTTGGCAAATTCTGTCCAAGAATGGGTAGATGCCTTGACTAGGCTACTGAGTGATGCTGACTTGCGCCAACAGATGGGTAGGCTCGGACGTCAGTATGTGATTGAAAAGTACACCTTTCAGCTATTGGCACCACGGATGGTTAATTTGTTGCGTAGCGCGGCTGAGGGGAGCTGACCATGTGCGGGATTGCGGGCTAAATAAACAACCCCGCCGCAAGCGGCGGGGTATTCAAAGTCAAAATCAGAAAAGTGCCAATTGGCAATTTTCGTGCAACTTATTATATTCTTTTCCCTGTTTTTTTACATATCGCCCAATCATATCTTCATTCCCATGTTTTTCCACTGTGCTTGCGAAATATCCGTCTGTCCAGAATTCTCCGCCCCAAAGCTGTTTTTTAACTTGCGGACAGCGTTTAAATATTTCCCGTGCCGTGATGCTTTTTATCATTGTTATAATCTTGGTTACACTATATGTGGGAACTGACTGTACTAAAAAATGAACATGATCTGTATCTGTCCCAATTTCTAAAAACTTTATCTGATATCGTTTTTCAATATCAAGACAGATCTCTTTGAGAACAGTATCAACATGATCATCAAAAACCGCTCTTCTGTATTTCGCCGGAAATACCAAATGGTATATCAATACTGTAACATTATGGCTCTTATGTATGTATATGCTCATACATACTTATTACGCCGCAAGCGGCGGGGAATATAACCCTCAGAGATTTAATCTTTATATAGAGTTACATAGTTCAACTGCGTAACTCCTAAATTATTACTCCTCCAAGACTATGCGCTACAAAACTGACGACGTACGTATCCAATCAATTCAGGAAGTCATCCCTCCGGCTTTGCTTCACGAAGAATACCTGGTTTCGGAAGAAGCATCACGAACCGTCTACGAGACACGCTTGGCAATCCATGAGGTCTTGCAAGAAAAGGACGATAGATTGGTGGTCGTGACCGGGCCATGTTCCATTCACGACACCAACGCAGCGCGTGATTACGCCGATCAGCTCAAGACGTGCATCAAAAAGTTACATGACGACCTCATCATCGTGATGCGAGTTTACTTTGAGAAGCCGCGTACTACCGTAGGCTGGAAAGGACTGATTAACGATCCTTACCTGGACGGAAGTTTCCGTATCAACGATGGTTTACGCATGGCGCGTGCGCTGTTGTTGGACTTGGCAGAAAAGGGAATACCGGCAGGAACCGAATATCTGGACTTGATCAGCCCTCAATATGTTGCTGACCTAATCAGTTGGGGAGCCATTGGAGCACGCACCACTGAAAGCCAAACTCATCGTGAATTAGCCTCCGGGTTGTCGTGTCCAGTTGGATTCAAGAACGGTACCAACGGTGATTTGCAGATTGCGATTGACGCTATTTATTCTGCTTCCTGCCCTCATTCTTTTATGTCCCTAACCAAAGAAGGGCGGTCGGCGATTTTTTCAACATCTGGGAATCCTGACTGTCACCTTATCCTACGCGGTGGTAAACATCCCAATTATGATGCAACCAGTGTTCAGATTGCTGCGGAAGGACTACGCAAAGCCGGACTGCCGATTCGTGTCATGATCGATTGCAGCCATGCCAATAGCGCCAAGCAACCGCTACGCCAACGCGATGTCTGCCGGGATGTGATCACTCAGGTGGCAGGTGGAGATGAACGTATCTGCGGGGTGATGCTGGAGAGTCATTTGGTGGCTGGCCGGCAAAATCCGGTCTTTGGTCAACCTTTGGTATACGGGCAAAGTATTACCGATGCCTGTCTTGCCTGGGAGGATACTATTGAACTGCTGGAAGAACTGGCAATCTCAGTTCGTGCCCGTCGCATGAAAGTCGCGGAAGCTTCGTGATAGCGCGTTGATCATCATCGGGATAACGTTCCAGATGCGATTGTTCAGCAGGCGCATAACATAGCAATAGCTGCTTTTTTCTATTTTCCATCCGGGGAAACATATCAAGCCAGTCAAGAACCCCTCGATTCTTCAGGATCGAGAGGTTTCTACGTCGAGGATCCATGAATAATACTCTTATTAATCAAACATTATTCAATATCATGACTCAAATTGGCGGAGTAATGCGTGGGCAGGCGAGCGTAATTCGTAAATTGCTTTCTGCCTGGATTGCTGGGGTGCATGTTCTGCTTGAGGATTTTCCCGGAACGGGGAAGACCACCCTGGCTAAAGCATTGGCGCGGAGCGTTGAGGCGCGTTTTTCACGGATTCAATTTACTCCAGATTTGCTGCCTAGCGATATTGTCGGTGTTTCAATTTGGAATCAAAACGATGGAAATTTTCGTTTTCATGAGGGACCGGTATTTACCCAGGTATTGCTTGCGGATGAAATTAATCGAGCATCTCCACGCACCCAGTCCGCCCTCCTTGAAGCCATGGCAGAATCACAAGTTACTGTTGATGGACAAAAAAGAACATTACCGGATCCCTATTTTGTCATTGCTACCCAAAATCCGATTGAATCACATGGTACTTATCCGCTTCCTGAGGCCCAGCTTGACCGTTTTGGTTTACGTTTAAGCCTTGGATACGTTGCTTCCGAGGATGAAATCCGCATGCTGGAATATTCAACTGCGCAACATCCCGTGGATCATCTCGCTCCCTGCGCCACGCTGGATGATCTACGCGCCGCACGGCGTGCGACCAAAAAAGTGGAGGTTGATGAAACGCTGCGTAGCTACATTGTTGCGCTCACCGCAGCCACTCGTAACTGTGCAGAAATTCGCATGGGCGCGAGTCCGCGTGCGTCAATTACACTCTTTCAATTGGCGCGGGCATTAGCGCTGATCGATGGTCGGGATTTTGTAACGCCCGATGACGTGCAAAGTATTGCCATTGATGTATTGGCACACCGCCTAGTTATCGATCCCCAGGCGCACTATTCTGGTACGACAGCAAACGAGCTTGTGCGCCAAATTGTAGCCACGGTTCCGGTTCCCGTTTGAGCAGCGTCAGAATTCATCAAATTTCTTTGCTGGTTTGAGACCTCCCCCTTCAGGGGGATTAGTTAAATTTTGAATCGAATGCCTTTGATCCGCATAAGCTGAAAAATTCTATGATCCATAGAATTGGTTATCAACAAGGAGAACAGTTTAGTTTTGAGAATGTGAAGCAACTACGCTTCGCTTCGCGCAGAATGATTTACTATTTTTCAACTGCGTAACTCCTATTTTTATTACTTTTGGTCTAATTTTGAATATACTCAGTAGTGTTAACAGGCACTAAGTATACCCATCCATAGATGGCAATTTGAATTAAAAAAGTATTGGTTATCACACCAATCGACGATGTGCAGCAATGGACATTAAAATGCCGAAAGCTGCCATTAATGTTACCAATGAAGTACCTCCGTAAGAAATAAGTGGCAGTGGAACCCCGACTACGGGCAATAAACCAGAAACCATTCCAAGGTTGACAAAAACGTAAACAAAAAAAGTAAGCGTGATACTGCCCGCCAGCAGCCGGGAAAAAGTTCCCTGTGCTTGAATTGTAATGTATATTCCACGCGCGATGACAAATAAATAAAGAATCAACAATAAAATCGCACCCATCAGTCCGAATTCTTCGCCAAAGACCGCGAAAATAAAATCAGTGGAACGCTCCGGGATAAAATCGAGGTGTGCTTGAGTACCATTTAACCAACCTTTTCCGTAAACTCCTCCAGAGCCAAGAGCAATTTTGGATTGAATAATATGATAACCAGCTCCTAGTGGATCGCTTTCGGGATTGAGAAACATTATTACCCGTGCGCGTTGATAGTCGTGAAGAAAATGCCAGGCTACCGGGGCCAGGGCCATTAATCCCGTCATCAGGATTGTCATCAACCACCAGGAAATGCCACTTAAAAATAGGGTAAAAATTCCTGAACTACCCACTAAAAGTGCGGTTCCAAGATCAGGTTGTTTGGCAATGAGTACCACGGGCAACAAGATCATTACCGCCGCCAATAGCAAACGCCCTAGGCGCGGAGGAAGGATGCCACCGGCAAGCAGCCATGCAATAGTGACGGGCATTGCTACTTTGATTATTTCGGATGGCTGAAATCGTATCATTCCTAAATCCAGCCAGCGCCGCGCGCCTTTACCAATATCTCCCTTAAAAAGAACTCCCGCGAGCAGTATTACGCCTATTACATAAAGCCAAGGTGCGACACGATCCAAATGCCGGGGTGGTATTTGAGCAAACATCCCCATAGCAGCGAAACCCAAAGTTAGGCGTATAATCTGGCGTAGTACAAGATCTGAATCCCGACCACCTGCGCTGTAAAGGACTACTAATCCTACCCCCGCCAGTAAACACAACCCAACCAGCAACGGCATGTCCAAATGCAGCAAACGAGTCAAAAAATGATTATTTTCCTTCATCAATTTACTAAACCACTGTGAAAATTCCGAGAAGCATTGGCAGAAAATAGTCTTGACATTATTTATTTCTATTGGCCAGATCTAAAATATTCGTCTTTAGACGAACAGCTTCTGCTAGAATTTTTAATTTGAGAGATAGCTAACCCAGTTGCCACCTATGCGTGCTTACGAAGTATTCCGTCACAATATTGATATTAACCCAAAAAAATGCAAATTCAAAGTCAAAATCAGAAAAGTGCCAATTGGCAATTTTCGTGCAACTTATTATATTCTTTTCCCTGTTTTTTTACATATCGCCCAATCATATCTTCATTCCCATGTTTTTCCACTGTGCTTGCGAAATATCCGTCTGTCCAGAATTCTCCGCCCCAAAGCTGTTTTTTAACTTGCGGACAGCGTTTAAATATTTCCCGTGCCGTGATGCTTTTTATCATTGTTATAATCTTGGTTACACTATATGTGGGAACTGACTGTACTAAAAAATGAACATGATCTGTATCTGTCCCAATTTCTAAAAACTTTATCTGATATCGTTTTTCAATATAGCTAAAGAACTATAAAATGATATAATTTAAAATATAAGGAGTATCAATATGTGTTATTCATTGGATTTTCGCAAACGAATTTTTGAGTTAAAAGAAAAGGAATTGTTAACGTATAATGAGGTGGCAACCCGTTTCGGGATAGG
>CAUYTW010000343.1 GCA_963575715.1 Gammaproteobacteria bacterium
GACCGGCACTTTCTTAACTTCAAAATCAAAAAACAGGAGGACGGCGCTTCCTCCCTGCCTGGCTCAAGCCAGGGGTTTCCGCGCCGGATTTGGATGAATGGTTGCCGAGTTCCCATGCGAATCATTTTATTGTTATCCGCACTGTTTGTTGCTGGAGTGATTAGCCTTTCCACCTGGGCATGGCTAGGACGATCTGTGGATCTTCCCGATGTGCCTTCTGGTCGGCTGGAGTGCCTTTCTTATACTCCAACCATCGGTAATTCCTCGCCATTAGATAAAAATTTGACCGCTCCAATTAGTCTATTGGAAAGCGATATAGAGCGGCTTAAACAAATTACCCAGTGCATTCGCACTTATTCGTCACTGCGCGCTGAGGGCGATGTGGTTCCCGTCGCGGCGCGTGCTGGGCTTAAAATCTTGCTGGGAATTTGGATATCGACCAATGAACAAGCAAACGCCAAGGAAATCGAACGCGCGCTCCAGTTGTCTACTGCTTATCCAGAGGCCATCCGCGCACTGGTGGTGGGTAACGAAGTGTTGTTACGACGCGAAATGAGCGGTAAAAAACTAGCCAGCATTATCCGTGAAGTCAAGGCGCGCGCGCGCCATCCCGTCACTTACGCAGATATCTTTGAATTTTGGCGTCGTAATCCGATGGTGATGGAAGCCGTTGATATAGTCACCCTACATGTACTGCCCTATTGGGACGATCCAACGCCAGTGACTATTGACATAGTGCAGGCGCATGTTCGTGGCATTATCGATACCGCGCGTCAGACTTTTCCCGGCAAACCCCTTCAAATTGGCGAAATCGGCTGGCCGAGTGTTGGCCGTACTCGCGGTGGCGCGGCACCTACTCTGGTCAACGCGGCCCGCTTTGTCCGTGAATTCGCAGCTTCTGCTAGTACCATTGGTTTACCCTACAACCTGATCGAAGCAGTCGATCAACCCTGGAAACGCCTACCGGAGGGAACCGTAGGCGGTTATTGGGGCATTCTTGACAAGGATCGGGTTGCTAAATTTCCGCTGGCTGGACCGGTCAGCGAATGGCCAGACTGGGAGTTTGGCGCCGCATTTAGTTTTGGAGTAGCCGTGCTCGCTCTGGCATGGGCAGCGCAAAAATGTACTGCATTAAGCGGCGCGCGTTGGGGTTTGATCGCGCTGACAGGAAGTGTAGTGGGGAGCAGCTTGTGGGCATGGTTCGATCAAGTGCGTCTCACCTCGCTGGGCTGGCTGGGCTGGGTTTGGGGCAGCTATCTGACGGTGTTCACCGTCATCGCTGCGTTACTGCTGATCCGCTTGGCAGTTGGAGATCTCGCCGTGGGGAAGTCTTCCTTACCGTCCTTGGCTGAAACTCTGTCACGACCACGGGGATTAGGGCTGTTCCGTTGGGCAACATTAATCCCAGCAGCGGTGGTTGTCCTGCTTGCCGCGATTGACGGTCGTCATCGTGATTTCCTGACGTTAGCTTATTGGATGCCGGCGCTAGTTTTGTTGATGCTTGATCGCGCCAACGCTGATTCGCAAGTCAGCAACCGCCGCGACGAAGCTTGGCTAGGAGTGCTGTTCATTCTGGGTGGTGTCTTTGCGCTTGATGGCTTGACCAATTACGAGGCCATGGTGTGGTTGGTTTGCGCCTTGATGCTCGCGTTTCCTTTATTGCCACGAACACGAGCCGAGGCGCACCGCCTAGCAGTACTGATTAATTGTTCCCAATCAAAGGTTTAACTATGGATTATAAAGTATTATTTACGGTTTTTTTTACGGTATTTATCGCCGAGCTTGGCGATAAAACGCAATTAGCCACCATGTTGTTCGCTGCCGACAAAGAAGTGAGCAAACTGCTGGTATTCGTAGGCGCATCCTTAGCACTGATTGTTGCTTCGGCTCTTGGGGTTCTTGCAGGTGGATTTATTTCTCAATACATGAATGAGAAATATCTTCATTATTTAGCGGGAGCTGGTTTTGTCATTATTGGATCATTGATCTTAATCAAGGCGTAGGCGTAGTTGATTAACACACCCACGAATTAAGCATTGTTATCTTTTTTGGTAACCTCCTCGTTTACGGGAAGGCAATCCACCGACCTCAATCTGTCAATAGCTTTATCATTCGGCAGATGAGGTCGAATGTGGATTGAAACATTATACAGATAGCATTTTCTTTCCTCGACCATGCTGGATCGAGGTGTTTCTAAGCAGAGGATCTATGAAATTAAAAAATATTATTGTAATTTTAGCCTTTATCGCTTTTTCAGTTCCAGTATCCGCAGCCACCGGGGATCCATTCGAGTCATTCAACCGAGCAATATTTAGTTTTAATCGTAGTTTCCTTGAGCATGTTGTCGAGCCATCGGTTAATTTCATTAGTCCGCGTCTTCCCGAATCGGTAATTACTGCCGGAAAAAATATTTATTCCAATTTCACAGAAATCGAATTTTTATTAAATGGACTCTTGGTGGGCGATCCAAAAGTCGCGGCGATTTCTGCGGGGCGATTTGTCACTAATTTTACTCTTGGACTGGGTGGCATCTTCGATGTAGCCAAGCATTTTGGCTTAAATCGAGTCGAGAGTAATTTTATTGAATCGTTGTGCCAAACTGGATTAGCACCCGGTCCTTACGTTGTTTTTCCTTTGGTGGGACCAGGTAACCTTTATAGTGGTACGGCACTGGTGGCCGGAATTGCGGCGGAAGTTTATCTGTTAAGTTTTATTTCTACCACGCTGGCGCTCGCTGATTTTCTGATTATCGATGTTGCTGGAACCGCTTCCTCATTGCGTTACATGCGGGATTTGCCGCTTGATGCCAAAGAAGACCCTTATTTAGTGCAAAAAACCGATCACTTAAAATATGTTCGGCGTACTTGCGAACAGGAAATCCTGCAATGATGATTGAAACTCGCGCCGCCGTGCGTGAGGCGCGGCGTTATATTGTCAAGATTGGCAGCGCCCTCCTGACCAACGATGGACGCGGGCTGGACCATTCAGCTATTCAGCGCTGGGTGGAACAAATAGTGGAACTGCGCGGCCTCGGGATCGAGGTGATACTGGTATCGTCCGGGGCCGTGGCTGAAGGGATGAAACGACTGGGCTGGAAAAAACGGCCAATGGCGGTTCATGAGCTTCAGGCGGCGGCTGCGGTCGGACAGATGGGGTTGATTCAGGCTTATGAGTCCTGCTTTCAACGCCATCAAATCCATACCGCCCAAGTGTTACTCACTCACGAAGATCTAACCAATCGCGAGCGTTATCTCAACGCGCGCAGCACCCTGCGGACGCTGCTCGCCCTCAAGGTGATTCCGGTGATCAATGAAAATGACACCGTGGCCACCGAAGAGATCAGGCTCGGCGACAACGATACATTAGGCGCTCTGGTCGCAGTTTTGGTTGAAGCGGATTTGCTGGTAATCCTTACCGATCAAGAAGGCATGTTTGAAGCCGATCCTCGCCAATGCCCCACTGCCCCGCTGGTGCGTCTGGCGCGGGCCGATGACCCACAATTATTGACCATGGCGAGCGCTGATGGTGGATCACTAGGACGGGGAGGAATGCACACGAAGATTAAGGCCGCAGCGCGGGCAGGGTGCGCCGGTGCCGCAACCATCATCGCCTGGGGACGTAGGGAGCGAGTTCTGCCGCGTCTCGCGGCGGGAGAAGAAATTGGTACCCTCCTGCTTCCGGCCACCGAAACCGCAACCGCCCGTAAACAATGGCTGGCGAGCCATTTACGGGTAAAAGGTAGACTTTTTCTGGACGCAGGCGCAGTCCAAGCCCTCCGTGAATCTGGCAAGAGCCTCTTGGCCGTAGGTGTGGTAGCGGTCGAGGGGGAATTTCAGCGTGGGGAAATGGTGTCCTGCTTCAATTCATCCGGACGGGAAGTGGCGCGTGGATTGGTCAATTACAGTGCCACCGAGATTCGGCGCATTGCGGGTATGCCTTCACGGCGAATTGTGGAATTGCTCGGCTATGTGGATGAGGCGGAGTTAATTCATCGGGATAATTTAGTATTAGTCACCCAAGTTGCTACTTATCCATAGTTAACCCAAGTTGCCACCTATCCGTGCTTACGAGCTTTCTGCCAAAATATTCATAGTGGAACAAAAGGCATAGATGGTAACTTTGATTAAAATTATGCTGTGAATTGAAAACTGTGAGCTAGAACAAACAGAAAAACTTTCAATTCGAATCTCTTAAAAATTTGAATCTCTTCTTGATTTGGGCACTATCATATTTTTCAGGGAATTAACGCCAAATACTGCATAATTCTCAGCCATAGCGATGGCTATCAACTATACAGGAGGACGGTGCTTCCTCCTTTTGGCTGAAGCCAGAAGGTTTCCGCGCCGTAAATGCTGAATGAGTCCCCTTGCACGCCGTCACCTCGCTAACTTCCGAGCCAATCGCCGGGGCTGGTGGTCTTTGTGGATATTTTTAACGCTGTTCACGATTTCTCTAGCCACCAATTTTATCGCCAACGATCATCCGTTGCTGATCCATTACGACGGACAGTGGTATTTTCCGGTTCTGGTTGCCTATCCTGAAACTACTTTCGGTGGATTTTTCGAGACTGAAACGAATTATCGTGATCCGGAGGTGGTTCAACTCATTGACAAAAAAGGTTGGATGGTCTGGCCGCTATTGCATTACAGTTATCAAACCATTAATTACAATTTACCAGTTCCTGCGCCCGCCCCACCTTCTGCGGAAAATTGGCTTGGTACTGACGATCAGGGCCGCGACGTGGTAGCAAGGTTACTGTATGGCTTTCGCATTTCGGTATTATTCGGGCTGACGCTGACGTTTTTTTCATCAATGATTGGAGTTGCGGCTGGCGCGGTGCAAGGTTATTTTGGCGGTTGGGTGGATCTGCTATTCCAACGCTTTATCGAAATTTGGTCGGGACTGCCAGTACTTTATTTACTGATTATCCTGGCAAGCATCGTCGAGCCAAATTTTTGGTGGCTGTTGGGGCTGATGCTGCTTTTTTCATGGATGTCCCTGGTTGGTGTCGTTCGTGCTGAATTCCTGCGCGGACGCAATTTTGATTATGTCCGGGCAGCGCGCGCGCTTGGTGTGAGTAATCTTATCATCATGTTTCGTCACGTTCTGCCAAATGCGATGGTGGCGACATTGACTTTCATGCCTTTTATCCTCAATGGATCAATTACCACCCTGACTTCGCTAGATTTTCTTGGTTTCGGCTTGCCTCCAGGATCCGCATCCCTTGGTGAATTATTGGCCCAGGGAAAAGCTAACCTTCATGCGCCGTGGCTCGGCATTACTGCCTTTGTCGTTCTGGCCTTAACACTAACTTTGTTAATTTTTGTAGGCGAAGCCGCACGCGATGCTTTTGATCCACGAAAAAATACTTATCTCATTTCCAATTCAGAGAATTGAAAGGATTCATCATTTCGTTGCAACGTAGTCCGATTTCCCGGACTCAGGCTGGTAAACCAGGCTTTATTCCATTAAAGCCCCCGGCTTTAGCCGTGGGGTGATTTACGCGGGCCAGAATTCGTTGTCCAGCACATGCTCAATATTCCATGGGTTATCCATAGGAAAAACGTTTTCATCCATACCGGTTTCTCTCACCGCGATCTGGATTGCGTCACTGTAAGCATCCTCCAGGCTTTCTTCAAGAGACGATTTTAGTCCAGGGTTCTGTCGTAGTACCCGCGTTACTTTTTGGCGTTGCTCCTTCACAGTGGCCTTCCAACCATTACCGCGCCGCTCAGGTTGATACCGCCACTTCAGCAAATGGGCTAATAACACGGCTAATCGATTGGTCAATTCCCGCCGTTCACTCGCGCCCATACTCTCTAACTCGTCAATTAAATTTTTCACGTCAATATCCATGACCCGTCCTTGCCGCAATAATGCGGACTGTTCTTGAGTCCAAGTAAAAAAGTCAGTGTCGTGGGTATTCATAAGATACTCGGCGTGGAAACCTCTCGATCCCGAATAGAACGCTGCCGGTGATTTTGTAGATGTAGACAGAACCGCATACTCTAGCCAGAGTTTGAGAATATCGTTATTTCAACGGCTACTTAAACGTTTACAACGCCGTGACGTCCTCTGCTCCGCTAGGCTGCGGGTAGGGATAATTGATTTTTGACGATTTTGGCACGGCCAACGGCAGCAGTCCGCTGATCGCCGAGGTAAATTTGAATGCGACGAATAGTATTGCGCGCTTCTAGAATTTTTACCTTTTCAAAAAGATTGACACGTTGGGTTGTCACCCGCAGTTCATCGTCGATTAGGGAACGTTGACGGGCAAGGACGCGGCCAGCGAGTTCGAGGCGGATCAAGTTCTGAAGGGTCTCAATGCCAGTATCGACCCAAGGAGAGACGACAAACGGATCGTAATCAACCGAACGAAAGCCGACATCTTGGAGGATGGGAATATCAACCCCGGCGATGTTGCGATACTCAATGGAGACATTAGTGATCTCAACTTGGACGGCGACCACATCGGCTTCGGCGATTCCGAACAGACCAATCCAATCAGCGAGGGAGCTTCTGAATGTCTCCATTTTATGATGATGAACGAGGATTTCCTCTTTGAGGCGCATGACCTCAAGTTGGAGTTGCTGCTTTTTAAGCTGGAGGGTAGGCAGAAAGCGTGCGAACTGCTTGAGTTGGTCGCGCTGACGCTTAAGTTCGGTCTTACTGAACTTGATTTTGGCCATGGGTCAGATCAATCTCTATAAAATATTCATAGATCCTTGGCGTGGAGACTCGATCTCGAAGGGTCGAGGGATTCTTGACATAATAACGCGGCTACTTGGGCCAAAAACGTTTGATCAAGTCGGATTTAATGCTGGTTTCATCTGGTTCAAAGCACTCGGCGAGCGTCCGCCAGCCATTGTCGAGCGCCTGTTCAAGCGGGACATTGAGGGCGAGGTTCATCATCCGCGCTTCAAAAAGTTCGCCATAGCGCAACAGTTTATTGTCCCAGGTGCTCATGCGGAACCCCATCGACAATTTTTCCCTTGTTTCACGGCAGTCGGCGTAGAGGCGGATCATGGTATCCATGATGGCGCGATGGTCAGCACGGGTATCGGCGTTGACTTGCTGCTTGAGGCGACTCAGGGAACCAAAGGGATCAATGCGACCACCGTGCAAATAAAACTGACCCTCGGTAATGTAGCCAGTATTATCGGGAACCGGATGAGTCACATCGTCACCCGGCATGGTGGTGACGGCGAGAATGGTAATAGAACCCGCGCCTTCGAAATCAACGGCCTTTTCATAACGAGCGGCGAGCTGACTGTACAGATCACCCGGATAGCCACGGTTGGAGGGGATCTGCTCCATGGTGATGGCGATTTCCTTGAGCGCGTCGGAGAAATTGGTCATGTCGGAAAGCAAGACTAGGACTCGCTGACCCGCGACCGCGTAACTCTCGGCAACGGCGAGGACAAGATCGGGAACCAGGAGGCATTCGACAACCGGATCGGCGGCGGTGTGAATAAAAAGGACAGAACGCGAGAGCGCGCCCTCGGCTTCGAGCGTATCGCGGAAGAAAAGGTAGTCGTCGTATTTCAACCCCATCCCACCAAGGAGGATGACATCGACCTCGGCCTGCATGGCGATGCGGGCAAGCAGTTCGTTGTAGGGTTCACCGGCGATGGAAAAGATCGGGAGCTTCTGGGAAACGACCAACGAATTAAACACGTCGATCATCGGAATGCCGGTGCGGATCATATTCTTGGGAATGATGCGCCGTGCGGGATTTACCGAGGGGCCGCCAATGTCAATCATGGCCTCGGTAATCGCGGGGCCGGAGTCACGGGGCGAGCCATTGCCGTTGAAGACGCGCCCCAGTAAATCCTCGGAAGCCGATACCTTCATGGCATGACCAAGGAAACGGACTTCATCACCCGTCGAGATACCACGGCTACCAGCGAAGACCTGAAGGTAAACTCGATCCTGATCGAGTCGAATTACCTGCGCGAGGGAGACCCCACGACTGGTAGAGACCTCGGCGAGTTCACCATTGGCGACGCCGCTGGCCTTGAGCATGATGACGTTACCCGCGATTCGCAGGATATGATTGTAAACCTTACGCATGGTGAACCTCGGAGATCGCCGTCTCGATGGCCTGGGCTTGGCGTTGGAACTCATCGGACTGGAAGGCAAGATAGTTCCAGTCGATGAAAAGCTGTCGCATCCGGTTGAACCAGGAGCGCGCTGCTTCCTTGTCGGCGAAATGGAATTGGCCGTCGATAATTCGCAAAACATATTCGAGAATCAAAATTTGACGCCGAGCCGAGCAGGCAGCATCCACCAGATCAAAGGTGTTTTGTTGCAGAAACACGGCATCGAGAAATTCACCCTTCAGATAAAGAAGGTAATCGTCAAGCGAGGTACCCTCCTCGCCAACCACCATCATCATCTGATGAACTTCGCCACCACGCCGCAGGATGCGCTTGGTGCCTGCCAAAGCTGCGGCGGCGGCGATACTTGGGTATTTGCTCCAACTATCAAGAGGATGAATGGCGGGAAAGCGGCGAGCATTGGCGCGGTCACGCGACAGGCCCAGAAAGCAGCCAACCACTTTAAGAGTTGCTTGGGTAACGGGTTCCTCGAAATTGCCACCTGCGGGGCTGACAGTGCCGCCGACCGTGACGCTACCCTGACGACCATCGCGGAGTTCAACCAAGCCGGCGCGTTCGTAGAAATTAGCAATCACTGATTCAAGGTAGGCAGGAAACGCCTCCTCGCCGGGGATTTCCTCAAGACGGCCTGACATCTCGCGCAATGCCTGCGCCCAACGCGAGGTTGAATCCGCAAGTAATAGGGTATTAAGACCCATCTGACGATAGTATTCGGCGATGGTGATCGCAGTGTAAACCGAGGCTTCACGGGCGGCGACGGGCATTGAACTGGTATTGCAGATGATGACCGTGCGGTCCATCAATGTTTTACCCGTGCGCGGATCGGGAAGATGGGGAAATTCTCGCAGGATTTCAACGACTTCGCCGGCACGTTCGCCACAGGCAGCGACCACCACGATATCGGTTTCCGAGTATTGACTAAGCGCGTGCTGGAGCACGGTCTTGCCTGCGCCGAAAGGGCCAGGAATGCAAAATGTGCCGCCACGCGCCACCGGAAAAAAGGTATCAATAATCCGGCATTGAGTGACGAGTGGTTCATGGGGCAGGAGTTTGTCGCGGTAGGCGGTGATCGGCAACTTGACCGGCCAGCGTTGTGTCATAGTGGCCGCGCGTCGTTCTCCGCGTTCGTTGATCACCTTGAGCAAGGTTTCGGCAACGGTATGACTTCCCGCGTCAGCCACCCATTCGACAGTCCACACGCCCGGCCATGCGAAAGGCAACATTATCTGATGCGTGAAAATACCCTCAGGCACACTCCCAAAGGCATCGCCCGCCTGCATCCGCACGCCTGGTGTCACCGACGGGGTGAATTCCCAGCGCGTCTCACGGTTCAAGGCATCCAGATAGAGGCCACGTTGAAGAAAGAAACCAGACTGACGCGCCAACTCATTCAGTGGATTTTGCAGCCCGTCGTAGACCATCCTTAACAAGCCGGGGCCAAGCTCCACTGACAGCAATTCTCCGGTGAATTCCACGAGGTCGCCAACACGGATGCCACGTGCATCCTCGAAGATCTGCATCTCCGCCTGATCGCCATTGACCCGGATGACTTCGCACTTGAGGCGCTGGCCGTGGGTCTGGACAAAGGCCACCTCATTCTGAATAACCCGTTCATTGAATCGGACGCGCAGTAGATTGCCATTCACGCCGGTGATCATTCCCTGGCTAGTCGTGGTCATCAGTGTCTCCGAGAAATTAGGTGATAGTGCTGTCAACTTCCGAGGCTATTTCAGGTTTTGTGCTCCGCCGCCGCGCAGTATGGATTTCACGCGCGGTTGTCCCTGTCGCTGGTGCCTTGGTTTTAGATGCTGATGCCCTAGAAGAAGTAGTAGTAGCGGATCTACTCCTTGGTGATTTTTTAATCTGATCTTCAACGGCATCCATCGTGGCAGTATAAATCTTAATTGTATCGCTTTCTATGTCGTGTTCAGCGCCAGCATCGACTTTTCCCTGCAGATCGATTCCAATTTCGCTGGTCATGTTGGTGTCATCAGCAGGCGCGACAGGGAATAATTCTTTATCCACGGTCTCACTTGGCGGTGAATCATCAGAATGAGGAAGATTCGTGGTTGGTTGCGTTTCAATAATCACTGCGGTTACTTCCGTGTCCTGATTTTCTTTTACCGTGGTGATCGGCGCATGGGCCGTATGATAATGCAGTATCCCTCCGCGATTTTGCGTCACTACTCCACGGCGGAACAGTTCGGCCATAACTGCCTCCGGCTCCACCGTTAGCTGGCCCTTGAAATAGGAACGAATACTGTTGAGCAAGGTCGGTCGTCGAGTGGGACGACCACGTTGATTAACGATGTGGGCGAGGTAATACTCATCGGTGGGACCAGCAATCCCTGGAACGCCATTGGTTTCGGCGTCGTGAGTATCTGCGAGAATGGTGACTTCCTCATGCGCCACGGGAGGCGCAGCAACGAAAACCGGATCGGTCACGTTTCTGTCACTCATGGTATCTGGTAGCGATGCGGGAGAAGACGTATGGAGACGATCACGGTAGATCACCTGCCCGCCCCGGCCCAAGGACAACACTCCACGACGGAGTAGTTCCTGAAGAATGGCATCCGGATCGATGCCGCTCCCCTTGAAATGGGAACGGATACTATTAAGCAAGGTAAAACGTCGCGCTGGTCTGGCACGCCGTCCGTTAATATGCACCGTCAGATAATCCTCTGCGGCGATTTCTAATGAAGATCCGCTCCCTGCGGTATCGGCTGCGTCTGGCAAGCTGTCCTGATGCGTCGCCGTAGCGGTGAACCCAGAATAGGTATTTCCATCCACGCGTGCTACTTTGCGCCCAGCGCGGCGCAGCATGTCAATGAGATAGTCGAGGTCGCCATCCTGCGACAAAACCAAAAATTCCGTTTCCGGCGACATTTCGACGAGTAATCTTCCCGCCCAGAAGGTGAGACCAAAATCAGCGGCATTTTTTCCTTTTCGTTCCATGGATTCGATAGCCAATCGTCCTTCCACTAAGGCTGGCGCCAGCAGGCAAAGTTGGCTCAACTGAATTTTTGGCTCAAAGCCTCCATAACACACCACCACGCGCGTAAAGTGAACTACTGCTTGAACAAGTTGGTTGAGCTGCGCCGGACAGTTATCAAGATCAATCAGCAGGACGCGGGGGGCGGCGTCAGAATTTTGTGAGATATCCATTGGACCTGGACTGGGAAACGGGAGATTGGGGAGAAAATTGTTAGAAGTTACGTTGTTGAATTTGTAATTCTTAAGGAATTATGTGGTTGAATTATAACTATTTTATTTTGATAAAAAATTATTAAATGGTTATCTTTTACAACCGATTGAAATTGAAAATGCAGAATCTATTTTTACAACTGTGTAACTTCTAAATTGTAACAAAACAGAAAACTTGGATGTGTATAAAACAACGCAGCGCGCCCATGACTACAAACGACCATGACGATGCAAACCATTGCGCAGCAAAGTAGAGCCGAGCAGCCAAGCAGTCAGCAACAAATTTTGGTGGTCCGCCCCATCGGTGCTTTGCGATTTGGCAAGCGTCGCGCTACCATGACTTTATAAGATCAGGGTATGCGGTTCTGTTAAAGAACACCCGACAGATCGACTCAGCATTTAGCACAGATTACAACGTTTTCGCTTTCACTATCTCGCATCAAACGCAGAGGCAAAATCATGATCTTGATTTTAATTTCCTGGTTTTTACGCGTTTCGTTTTTCGGTTTCCTGACATTTATCGGCATTGCCCACGCCGTCGGCACCCTCGGGTCGATAAACGACACCGGCATCACTCAATGCAGTGATAACTCGAATGTTTTATCCACCTGCACCGCTGCGACCACCGGCAACAGCGCCGTCAATCCACGTCAGGATGGTCGCTACGGGCGTGATGCCGCTACCGCTGCGGGTCAGCTCACCAAAATCGGTGCCGGTGCGGCTGGTTTTGATTTTACAAAAATTGCTAACGATGGTAGTGAGCTTCCCGCTTCCGCTGTTCTTGGTAATGGTCCCAAAGATTGGGCCTGCACCCGTGACAACGTCACCGGCTTGCTCTGGGAGGTTAAAACTGATGATGGAGGTATCCGCGACAAGGACAATTCTTATAGCTGGAACAACGCTATGGGTAGTTTTGCCACTACTGTCAATGCCACTGGCTTATGTGGCTTCAACGACTGGCGTCTGCCTACTATCAATGAATTAACTGGCATCGTGCATTATGGCGTTGCCTATCCTGGTCCTACCATTGATCTTAATTATTTTCCTAATACCCCAGCATTGAGTTTTTGGTCGGCTTCGACCTACGTCAACGATTCTGATTACGCGTGGAACGTTTATTTCTACTATGGGGACGCTAACCACCACCTTAAGTCTACTTCGTACCAGGTGCGCCTCGTGCGCGCGGGACAGTATTTTGGAACTTTAATCAATAATCAAAATGGAACCGTCACGCATAGCCCAAGTGGAGTAATGTGGTCTACATGTAGTGTAGGTCAGACTTACAGCGGTGGGATCTGTACGGGTACTGCTTCTAACTTGACCTGGCCACAAGCTCTGGCAGCAGCTAAAAATTCGACACTGGCCAATTACAACGATTGGCGTCTGCCCAATATCAAAGAATTGATATTGCTGGTTGATTACGGTCGTTATTCTCCTAGTATTGATGGCAGTTATTTTCCCAACACTCCTGCGTCGAATTTTTGGTCGGCTTCAGCCGTCGTCGGCAATGCTGGTTTTGCGTGGTACGTTGATTTGAACAATGGTGGTGCCGGTAACGGCTATGGTAGGAATAATGCGTTCCAGGTGCGCCTCGTGCGTGCGGGACAGGATTTTGATTTTTTGGGTACCACACCTTTAGGGAACAAACTAACCGTGACCAGGACAGGCGCTGGTGCCGGGAGCGTTACCAGCAGCCCAACGGGAATCGACTGTGGTAGTGATTGCACGGAGGATTATTCATCTGGCACGAGCGTGACCTTGACTGCGACAGCGGAAACCGGATCAACCTTTGCGGGCTGGAGCGGTGGCGGCTGCTCGGGAACGGCAAGTACTTGTATGGTAACCATGAACGCCGCAACGACGGTGACCGCGACCTTCAATCCCGTCCTGTATTCTCTGAACGTCGTAAAATCCGGTAATGGCACGGTGAGCAGTACACCGGCGGGAATTACTTGCGGGACGGATTGCAGCGAAAACTACACGCCGGGTACGAGCGTGACACTGAAGGCAACGCCGAGCATGGGGTCGATTTTCACGCAATGGTTCGGGGCCTGCACGGAAACCAGCACTTCCTGCGTCGTGATTATGAACGCAAACAAAATAACGACCGCGAACTTCCTGGCGCGTCCGGCCGTACCGGTTATTGCTGGCGTTGCGGGCAATGCCCAGGTGACGTTGAAGTGGTCAGCGGTGGCGGGAGCGGCGAGCTACAAAGTTTTTCAGGGAGCGACAGCGGGTGGCGAATCCACGACTCCAGTAAAAACCGGCGTCACCGGAACCAGCGTGGTCATCACCGAATTGACCAACGGCACAAAATATTTCTTCAAAATGGCCGCTGTCAACGCGGTAGGCACCAGTGCGTTGTCGAACGAGGTTGGCGTCACACCAAGCTCCAGCCTGCAAGCGGATTTCGTAGTTACTAATCTTTCCTGGAATCCAGTTAATCCAGCGGCCAATGGTTCATTCGACGTTGCCGTGACGATTAAAAATAAGGGTACGACGGGAGCAGAGGGTGGTTATCTGGATATCTGGACGCATCAGGCTACGGCCCAGGGCTGCGGTACCGAAGGTGACGCCTGGAGGGATATTGGCTATCTGACTACGGGCGCGAGCAAGACGGTGACGTTCACATTGAAGGCACCAACTGGCGGAACTAGGACACTACGCGCCTTTGTCGATAGCTGGTGTGACACCATCGAATCCAATGAAATCAACAATCAGTTAACCCGGACGTATGTCATCACGCCCGCTGCGCCCACAATTAGCGTGGTCAAAGGCAACGGCCAGGTGACTTTGAAATGGACAGCAGTGACCGGGGCCACGAGTTACAAGATTTTTCAGGGAGCAACAGCGGGCGGTGAATCCACGACTCCAGTGAAAACTGGCGTCACCGGAACCAGAGTGGTGATTACCGGATTGACCAACGGCACGACTTATTTCTTTACGCTGGCTGCTGTCAACTCTGGAGGTACGAGCGCGTGGTCGAACGAGGTCAGCGCCACGCCGA
>CAUYTW010000344.1 GCA_963575715.1 Gammaproteobacteria bacterium
TCAAGAAATACGAAGAGGAAGGAAAAGAGATTGTTTTTATTGATGAAAGTGGCTTTGCGAAGGATATGCCACGTCAAGAAGGTTATGCACCGATAGGAAATCGGTGCATAGGAAAGATAGATTGGAATGCGAAGGGACGCACCAATGTGGTTGGCGCCTTGTTTAAGTCGGCTTTATTAACGGCTTCTTTAATAGAGGGTTCGGTTAATTCGGATGTTTTTGCGGCATGGATAAAACAAGATTTATTACCAAAATTGCCAGAAAAATGTGTATTGGTGCTGGATAATGCATCATTTCATAAGCGTTCCGATATTAGGCAAGCGGTTAAGGATAGTGGACATATTCTGGAATACTTGCCACCCTATTCTCCTGATCTCAATCCCATTGAGCATAAATGGGCACAATTAAAAGCAATTCGTAGAAAAAAACGCTGTTCTGTTGAAGAACTTTTTATTTAATTTATTTCCATTTTATAGTTTTCTAGCTATAACTATGCTAGGCTGAAAACATGTTATCTCTCAGCGTCTGCTTTGTAAAATTCTAACTTTTAATATACTGTCGTTAGCTCACCTAATCAAATCACCTGGATTTCTATATGCGTTCATCCCAAAAAAAAATTGAAGCCGCGCGGCGTCATTGTCAGGAACTTCAGATTCAGGAACGATTCGAGGCTGCGATTGATGCTTATCGCCAAAACTTGATCGATATACCTGATGATCTCATTTTGTTGTTGGGCTTGGGGCGAACATTAGTCACGCTTAATCGATTAGAGGAAGCACTCTCTGGTTACGAAGAAATATTACGGCGTTTTCCAGATAATGTGGAAGTCTGGGGACAATATGGAGAAGTATTGCGGCGGCTGAACCGTTTCGATGAATCTCTGCTGGCATTTAATCATGCGCTAGGCTTGCAGCCGGAAAATTTTTATCTGCGTTGGCAACGAAGTTTTACACGCCTGGCCCTGGGAGATTTAACAGGAGGTTGGGAAGATTATGAAGGGCGTCGTTATAATTGGCTGCCCTTGCCTTTCCTTGAATGGCAAGGCGAATCGTTGCGCGATCAAACACTCTTGGTGCTTGCGGAACAAGGCTTGGGGGATGAATTATTATTTGCTTCCTGTCTGCACGATCTAATGGAAAAGACAAAAAAATTAATTATTGAGTGCGATCCACGACTTGCGTCACTATACACACGTTCTTTTCCCTTGGCAACTATTAAAGGAGTAATACGTAGCGATCGCGCTTGGTTAAATTCATTGGGCAAGGTTGATAAAGTCGTGGCTTTGGGGAGCCTGCCACGTTTTTTGCGTCGTCATTTAAGTGATTTTCCTGAACATGCTGCATATCTTGATCCAGCACCAGAAAGAAAAGAATTTTGGCGGCAACGACTCGCGGCTTTAGGATCAGGATATAAAATCGGTATTTGTTGGCGCAGTCAATTGCTTGGTCAAGGGCGTCATATCAATTACAGTCAACTGGAAAAAGACTGGGGTGATGTGCTCAAGATAAAAGGAGTACATTTTGTCAATTTGCAATACGATGATTGTCAAGTTGAATTAGCGACTAGTGAACGACATTGGGGAATACCTATCAACCAATTTCATGATTTGGATTTAAAGAATCAATTGGATGATTTGGCAGCATTGTGCGCTAGTCTGGATTTAATTATTTCTGCGGGCACAGCAGTTGCAGAATTAGCGGCGGCGGTGGGAATTGAAGTTTGGCGTCTGGAAACGGTCCAAACGAATTGGGTATGTTTGGGAACACAACGTTGGCCTTGGCATCCTCGAGTACGTTTGTTCGTGCAATCCAGCGCGGGAGAATGGCAGACAATATTTTCTCATCTCGCTGAAGAATTGACCCGCCAAGTAAATCAAAAAACTTGGCAAGCAGTCATTCCTAAGTCAGCGCCTCTGTCATCGTCCTTACATTCAAAGGAATCTCTACGGCAGGCTCTTTCTCTCCACGAGGTGGGAACTTGGGATGAGGCAGAAAAACTCTATCTTGACTATTTAACTGAACATCCCGATGACCCGATCGCTCTTTATTATTTAGGTACGCTTAAATGCCAAAAAAATCAACCAGGACAAGCATTAAATTACCTGGAAAGATTATTGGTCATCCAGCCAGAACATGCCCAGGGATTGAATAATCGCGGCTTGGCCTTGGCGTATCTTGAACGCTGGACAGAAGCCGAGCAATGTTATCGTCGCGTATTAGATCTTCAGCCAGAATACGCCCATGCCTGGAATAATCTTGGTGGCGTGCTGGAACACCAAGGTCTATTTGAAGCTGCATTTGAAGTGTATGAAACCGCCTTAAAGTTCAAACCTGATTATCCCGAGGCTTGGTACAACCTGGGACGCGCTTGTTATCATCTCGAACGTTATCAAGAAGCGGAGTATCAATTCTCGCGGATATTGGCTAAATATCCCCGTGATGTTAAAAGCCTTAATTACCTCGGTGCAGTTTACAAATTGCAGGATAAGGCTGAACAAGCGATTATTTATTTACAAACCGCAATTACGATTGAACCTTATAATTTAGACCCGCTCAATAATCTGGCAGCCATTTATCAACAGATGAATCGTTTTTCCGAAGCGCTGGAATGCTATGACCGTGCCCTTGCTGTCAGCCAAGATCCGCAAGTTCGTTTTAATCGTTCCATTGTATTATTGGCCTTGGGGCGTCTAGGAGAAGGATGGGATGAATACCAATCGCGCAAGGAATTAAACCCGACACCAAAATTTTCCATCCCTATATGGCAGGGTGAACCGCTGGCAGGAAAAACATTGTTTATTCATGGAGAACAAGGAATTGGTGATGAAATATGGTTTGCTTCTTGCTTGGATGATGTTATTCAGCGGGTGAAACGATGCGTAATTCAATGCGATCCTAGATTAGCACCATTACTCAGCCGTTCATTTCCAACGGCTCTGATTAAGGGTATTCCATCATTGAATATGCAGATCGATGTAGATCGACTAGAAAACTTTCCACCACTCGATTATGTCTGCGCGATGGGTGATTTACCACGCTGGTTTCGTCGTGAGCTGGTGGATTTTCCAAAGAAAACTGCTTATTTGATTCCTGACGCGAACGAAGTAGCAATATGGCGGGAGCGTCTTAATCATATTGGACCTGGAATTAAAATCGGTATTTGTTGGCGTAGTGGCAATTCTGGTGAGGGCCGTCATCGACATTACAGCCGCTTGGATGAATGGCAACCGTTATTGACTATGGCGAATGTGATTTTCATTAATTTGCAATATGATGATTGTCATGCAGAACTGGCGACGGCGCGCATGATGTATGGGGTTGAAATTGTGCAATTCTCCGATCTGGATTTGAAAAATCAACTGGATCGGGTAGCAGCCTTATGTCAGGCGCTAGATGGTGTCATTTCTGCCCCAACAGCGGTAGCGGAACTTGCCGGCGCGGTGGGAACTCCTGTATGGCGTCTCGACTCATTAGAAATGCATTGGGGAACGTTTGGAACTGGTCAATGGCTTTGGCATCCTAAAACCCGCATTGTTTCTCAGCAGCAACGAAATGACTGGCAAACGCCGCTATCACAGATTGCGCAAGATTTGGCTGATTCGCTTTCGATTGCTACACGTTTGGACAAAATAGCCGATGCCTCACTACAGGAAGAAATAACTTTTCATTTACCTGCTACGTCGGTACTTTCTACTTCTGGACGAACATTAGTGGATCAGGCGTTGCTCCACTATCGAAAAGGAGAACTACAACAAGCAGAAATCTTACTCGATAAATATTTACAACATCATGGCGAGGATGCCGAAGTTTATGAAATTAAGGGCATGATTGCCTTGAGTAGCGACCAGTTTACAGATGCTGAAAGGAATTTTCAAAAAGCACTACTGCTTAATCCCAAATTAACCTTTGTATACGCGCGTCTGGCCACAGCACAAGCTAAATTGAATCACCTCGATCAGGCAGAAGAGAGCTATCGGCAAGGTATTCAGGTAGCACCAAAATTTGCGGCACTGCATAACGATCTAGCAAATCTGCTTTGGGAACAGCACCGTCTTGAAGAAGCAAAAGCCGCTTATTTACAGGCACTGCGTTTGAAACCTGATCTCGTGGAAGCTCATAATAATTTAGGCGCAATTTTTTTGGAACAGGATAAACCAGAAGAGGCTATTCGCACCCTGCATGATGCCTTACGTTTACGTCCGCACTTTGCTACGGCGCATCATAACCTGGGACGCGCCCTAGCGCGGAAAAATGACTTGGAAGGTGCTATTGCCAGTTATCGTCAAGCTTTGCTTTACGATCCGACAAGCGCCGCTGTTTATAAGGATTTGGGGGATATAGAATTCCAAAAAGGGAATTATCAAAACGCCGTTATTCAATACCGAAAGTCCGTCGAGTTGTTGACGGACTTTGTGCCTGCCCGTATCAATTTGGCGTGTGCATTGATTAAAACCCAAAGCGTGAATGAAGCGATTGAACTATTACAACAAGCATTGTCATGCGAACCAGATAATCACCAGGTTCATGCAAATTTGGGTCATGCCCTGTTTTTAAAAGATGAATTGGAAGAAGCTGAATTTCATTGTCGAGAAGCTCTTCGCCTACATCCTGATTTCCCAGACGCGCTAATTAATTTAACCTTGGTATTACAAATTCGTGGCAAATTGGCCGAAGCTGAAAATTTATGCCGAGAAGCTTTGCATTCTTATCCGAACAATATTGCCCTACACACCAATTTACGCCGTGCGCTCTATGAACAAAATCGTTTGGTGGATGCTTTGGTCGTGATGGATAAAATTTTGTTAACGGATCAGGATAATGCGGGATTTCATTGGGATCGTTCATTGCCATTATTAACCATGGGTGAGATAGAAGCAGGTTGGGAAGCTTACGAATGGGGACGAAAAATGGACGATCGTCGGCGTTCCTTTACTTATCCCGATTGGGATGGAACCACTACCGTCGAAGGTACTTTATTGATTTACGCCGAGCAAGGATTAGGCGATGAATTGATGTTTGCTTCTTGTATTCCCGATGTCTTGAAACGTGTAGATCACTACGTTATCGAATGTGACCCACGGTTAGCTACTCTTTACGCCCGCTCCTTCCCTGGTGCTGTGATTCACGGTGTCAAGCGCAATGATCGTGCTTGGTTAGAAATGGAAAATATCGCTGCACAAATTCCAGTTGGTAGTTTGGCATTTATATTTCGTCGTCATTTACAAGATTTTCCCGACCGTCCCGCTTATTTGTTAGCTAATCCAGAGCGCGTTGTTTACTGGAAAGATAAAGTGCAATCCCTGGGCGAGGGATTAAAAATAGGAATCTGCTGGCGCAGCGGCTTGATGAAAGGATCGCGTCCTTTATACTATAGCTCGCTGGAACAATGGGGTGACATTTTCGCTGTTCCGGGCGTGCATTTTATTAATCTGCAATATGGTCGCTGCGAGGAGGAATTAACCGCTGCCCGTCTTCAATTTGGGGTCACCATAACGGTGTTTGACGAGATTGATTTAATGAATGACCTTGATGAAGCCGCTGCGTTGAGCGCCAGCGTGGATCTTGTAATTGGCGCGGGAACAGCGGCCCTTGAAATTGCGGCTGGTTTAGGCGTGCCCATTTGGCGCATTGATTCTACTCATCCCGCCTGGACTTCATTAGGTACCGACTCCATGCCCTGGCATCCGCGAATGCAGATTTTTCGACAGGTGACCTGGGGTGATTGGCGTGAACCATTAAGCCAGGTTGCCACTATCCTAAAAAATATTTCCGCTAATGTTGAAAGTGCTAAACAACGGTTACAGTCCTCTATTCCGTTAGTATTGAATGAACATGCGCAACTCGAAAACATGCGCTATCAGTTCATCCTGGGAAATTGGTCAAAAGTTGAATCGCTTGGCGCTCATTGGTGCCTGGCTCATGAAGCTACTTACACAATTCTCGACATGCTGGGCATCACCGCGTTACGTCAAGGTGAAACCATGGCGGCGCGCGATTATTTAACCCGTGCCTTGATTTTGTCGCCTGATCATGCCGTGGCTTATTATCATTTAGGATTGGTGCTACAGGCACAACGCGATTTCGAGTCCGCGCGTCATCATTATCATGAGGCTTTGCGCCTCAAGCCTGATTTTTCTCTGGCGCATAACAACCTGGGTAATGTATTTCTTGAACTGGACAACAACGAACAAGCGGAAGTACATTATCGGGAAGCTTTGCGCATTAACCCAGAAGAGTCTAAAACTTATAACAATTTAGCGGTCCTGTTAAAGAAACAGGATCGCATTGATGAAGCAATAGATTTGTATCGTCGTGCCTTGCGTTTGAATTCCTCAACCGATCAGGAAGATTCACCACGTTATTTGCCGGGCACAGTTTGGCAGCCTCTGGTTTTGAATCCTGTGCCTTATGAAATTCATGCCAATCTGGGTAATGCGCTGCTGGATCGCGGTGATTTGGAAGAAGCGGAATTACACTATCGGAAGGCATTGGATGCTTGTCCTGACCATATCACAATATTAAATGGACTCGCTGATAGCTTGCGCGAACAAGGACGCCTAGAAGAAGCATTGAATTATCATCAGCGCGCAGTGGACATCGGTCCAGAACGCGCTGATGTTCATTGGAATCATTGCTTGACCCAATTAATGCATGGCGATCTGGATGCCGGCTGGCAAGGTTACGAATGGCGTTTCCATGCTCTTGAACAAAGGCGTGCATTCCCCTGGCCAGAATGGGATGGAACCGCTTTACCGAATGAACGTCTATTTATTTACGCCGAGCAAGGGGTAGGTGATGAAATTTTATTCGCTTCTTGCTTTAGTGACATTATTGATCAAGTAGGACATTGTGTAATCGAATGCGATCCGCGTTTAAGTCCCTTATACGCTCGTTCTTTTCCTCGCGCGACTGTGCGCGGCCAAATGCGCCGCGATATGAACTGGACGCAAGAAATTGAACCGATCTCTGCCCAAATTCCTATCGGTAGCCTTCCCTTTTATGTCCGTAGGCAGCTTGATTATTTTCCACGGCGTGCAGCTTACCTGCACGCTGATCCAGAACGAGTCGTGGCATGGCGCCAACGCTTGACGAAAACCGTAGGTTCCGGGCTTTGTATCGGCATTATTTGGCGCAGTGGAGTATTACTAGGGCGAAGACGCTTGCGTTACAGCCCACTGGAACAATGGGGAAGTATTCTAAAAACGCCGCATATCCATTTTATCAATTTGCAATATGACGAATGCCAAGAGGAACTTAATAACGCGCGCCGTCATCATGGCGTGGAGATTATCGAATTTCCCGAGCTTGACCTGCGCGACAATTTAGATGAATTGGCCGCCTTATTGACCGCACTGGATGGCGTGATTGGCGCGGGTACCGCGACTAGCGCACTAGCTGCAGCATTGGGCACGCCAGTATGGCGCCTTGATCCGTTTTTGCCTGCTTGGATCAGTCTGGGCACGGATTATTTACCATGGTTTCCATGTGCGCGCATTTTCAAGCAGCCACATTGGAATGATTGGGGTACGCCCCAGCGGGAATTGGCGCAAGCATTATCCATTTGGGCGGCGAGGCATCGGGAGCATTTCGGTCGATCATCACCGATTCAGGTTGATGAATGCTCATACGGCTGGTTTTGTCATCAACCACAAGATGGTGCTGGATTGACCTGGACGGATTACATTGAATCATTGACGCCCAAAATTCAATTTTGGCAATCCCTGATTAAAGCAGGTTGCGTGGTAATTGATGTTGAAGCCGGTATTGGAGATTGTGCCATTCCCTTGGGAAATATTGTTGGTTCGACCGGTATGGTTATTGCCTTTGAACCTATTCTTGATCGGTTTGAGCGTCTCTGTACCAATATCACGTTAAATCGTCTTGAACATGTCAAGCCTTATCAACAGATGTTAGGCAGCCAATCTGAAATGGCTCCTGCGGCTTATCATGGTGCCGATGCGCGCCTTAGTCAGTGGGATTATCAACGGCAACTTACCGTCGTTACCATTAATGATTTGCATTTATCACGCTGTGATTTGATTCGAATTCGTTGCGAATGCCGTGAACATGAAATTCTGAGCGGCGCGGAACTTATCTTGCGGCAATATAAACCGTTTGTTTACGTTGAAGGTTTCCGTGGACCAGCCGCAGCGGGATGGGTGCGTTGGCTGGAAGGGCTGGGTTATCAGTGGTTATTAAGAACCGATTCATTAGCTGGCACACAGGCTAAAGTCACTGATTTACTGGCTTACCCTAGCGTTTGATAATCATTAGTTTATCTGAAGAACATTTCTTCATGTCGAAGTCGAAAAAGCCACGCGCGGCTGTCATTGGCTGCGGGAATATTGGATCACGTTGGGATGAAGCGGATAGAGATACGGACGCCGTTCTCACCCACGCTGGAGCCTGGCATCGACTCGGGCTTCTCACCGCACTTGCTGATTCTAATCCAGAGCGTCTTGCCGTTGCTGGCCGCCGTTGGGGGGTAACTGCCTGTTATTCGGATTATCGGGCATTGCTCGCCAATGAACATCCAGACCTTGTCAGTATTGCAACCCCCACCGCCTTGCGTTTGCCAGTGGTGGAAGCAATCCTGGCAGCAGGAACGCGAGCGCTGCTCTTGGAAAAACCAATCGCTGCGTCCCTCGTGGAAGCACGAGCTATCGTCGCTGCGGCCCATGCCGCAGGAGCGGTGGTCGCGGTGAATTATGTGCGCCGTTACGATGCCACTCTGGGTCAGATAGCAGCCCGTTTGTGCGTGGGCATGTTAGGCGTGATTCAACATGGGGTAGGGCGTTATGGCAAGGGGATTGTGGAAAATGGATCCCACTTGATTGATTTGATTCAGTGGTGGTTAGGACCAGCACGACTGGGAAGCGTTTTGCGTCGACTTGAAGATAACCGTCCCGACCATGACCCAACCCTGGACGCAGTGCTGAAAGTTGGCCCAATTGAAGCCCCCGCGCCGATCTACTTGCTGGGGGTGGATTATCAGCATTATGCGTTATTCGAGCTAGATATCGTTGGTACCTCGGGACGAATCACCCTTAGCGACCGAGGAGCGTACATCCAACATTGGGAAGCGATATCCGACGCTATGTTTCCCGGTTACCGGATTTTGCGCCCGGCTGAGGAGTTACATACGGATCTGACGCACACCCTATCGCGGGCTGCCGAAGATTTGTTGGCGGTATGGCGCAGTGAGCGTTCCCTGCCGCTTTGTACCCTGAAAGATGCCTTTGCCGCCCTAGAAATAGCCTTAACCTTGCGCGACATGGATAGTATTTAAAGAATAACCACGATCATTTAAAAAATTTTAACAGCGTGAAGCCTAGCGGCAACGATTTCATCGAGACAGCGCTGACCGGCGGTCACGTCTAGTCCTATTCGTTTTTCGAGCAACAGCAATTTAACGTGATAGACAAAAACGGCGGTGAAATCAAATTCGTGGCCAATAGTCAGATCATCAAGGAAACGCCAGCGCAAGCGGTCGATCTGCTCTTCAAGCTGAAACGGATCGCGGTTATAGGCATCCCGAACAGCGTTTTCGATGCCACCGAAAGCGGCACCCTCTGGACGTAGGTAGCCAGCGACCTCATGATGGTGTCTCTGGCTAGCGCGAACGCGGATCAAGGTGTTGCGTAGGTAGGTTTCGTGTTGGTTCCAACGAGCCTCGACCGGGCTGGCGGCGGTTGCACGCGGAATCAGACTCACGGCAGTTAGCGCGGCAACCTCGCTTGCAGGCAACTGCGCTGCGCATTGGGCCAGGAAGTCACGCGAACGCACTGGTGGTTCAATACCAGGTTTTAGGTAGGGTAGGGAACTGACTAGATAATAATGGTTCATCGTGGGTCAGGTGGACCGCTGGCGCGCAAGCCGCGACAGTCTGGGATTGAGTTGGGCGCAAAACAGCTCGGTAATCGCATCGGCACTGAAATCGTGAACCATGTCATCACCGTTCACCGACAGCCGCAAGCCAGCATCAAGACCAGGTACTGGTTTTAATTCAACGCCAGCCTTGAGGTAACCAGCTAGACGGACAGTGAACGCGCTTTGCAAGGCATCGGCTTGTGCCAGTGGCACCTGTACCGTGACTTGGTTGTTATCAGTGGCGTATACGCGAGTCAGTTCAAGCAGAATGTCTGCCAGCCGCTCTGGAGTTAAGGCTTGACCGATATCATGGCGGACGATATTGGCTAATATGGTCTTAATTTCTGCCTCCAGAGCGAGAATTACATCGCGGGCAGCCTGCCGTAAACCAGCCTCACCTGCGGCGCGTAGCTTATCAGTTTCACGACGAGCTTCAGCCACTAGCCGTTCCGCCTCGGCCCGTGCCTGTTCGACCAAAAATTGTGCTTCAGCCTGAGCGGCGGTCACAAGCCGTTGGCGTTCGGCTTCTGCCTTCTCCAGACCTTCGCGATTAATACGTTCCAGCAAACCCTGTAATTGGTCAGCCATGGTGCGAACTCCAAATGGAAGATTTCGTATCGGTCATCGGTTAAAGCCGATGCAAATGATGGAAAACGCAAGTCATTATTCAATATTCGTAATAATTGCAACCAAATCGCCTGATTAGCGTGCGGTTTCGAGAGCTGCTGACACAGTGTGGAAAGATCCGAAGACAACGATGCGATCATTGGGAAGCACCAAGGAGTGAGCAGCCGCCAAGGCGGTAACCACGTCGTGGTGGAGTTGAAATGGGGCGGTACTTCCAAGGTGGATTAAGGCATCGGCGAGGCGCGCTGCGGGCGCTCCTCGCGCCACGGAGAGCGTTGCGAGATGCCAAACGTCTACCACGTCGATCATGGCCGCCATGGTACCAGGAATGTCCTTGTCAGCGAGCATAGCCACTACTGCGATGGTTCTTCCATGACCTTTACCTAGGGTAGCAGCCAGAGCCATCGCTGCCTGTGGATTATGCGCCACGTCTAGGATCCATGGTGCGCTCCCCCTCGTCACGACTTGAAAGCGACCCGGCACCATCACTTCCTGTAATGTATTGCGGATCGTATCGCTTGATACAGATAGGCGGTCCGAGAGACAGGTTAAGGCCATGAGAGCGGTAGCAACGTTTTGGTATTGATGAATGCCACGCATACGCGGCGCAGGCAAGGCGCGTTGGTAAAAAATTTTCTCCGCAGAGGATTTTGTCTGTCGCCACCACTCCCAATCTCCCTCCCTAGAAGAAGAAGAAAACCGCCAACCGAAATCCCGTTCCTGGACATAGAGCGGGACACCAAGGGTCTGGGCATGATCCACTAAGCTCAAGGGCGGATTTGGATCCCCGCAGACCGCCGGTTGACCGGAACGAAAAATTCCTGCCTTTTCGCGTCCAATTGATTCGCGATCCGTGCCGAGCCAGTCCATGTGATCTAGATCTACCGTGGTAACCACTGCAACATCGGCATTGATAACATTGGTGGCATCCAACCGTCCTCCTAGCCCTACTTCCAGGATGATCACATCGGGCTTGGCGTGCCGAAATAAATCCAAGGCCGCGAGGGTACCGTATTCAAAATAGGTAAGCGAGATTCCGCCACGCGCAACTTCGATTCTGGTAAAAGCAGCACGCAATTCTGCGTTACTGACCGTTCGCTTGTTCAGATGTATTCTTTCGTTGTAATTCAGCAGGTGCGGCGAGGTATAAGTAGCCGTGCAATAGCCAGCGGCCTGAAGAATCGCTTCCAGGATTGCCACGCACGACCCCTTGCCGTTGGTCCCGGCCACAGTCACCACCAGGAACGGTGGTGGCTCGCGCCAACCCAGGCTCTCCAGCACCGCCGCTACGCGCCCCAAGCCAAGATCAATAGCGCGTGGATGGAGGCGTTCTTGATAAACCAGCCAATCATTCAGAGAAAAATTTCTAAAGTCGGCCTTGTTCATCATCCTAAGCCCGATCCGTTACCCGCTCTCCAAGCAGTCCGGCCGGCCGCAGGATCAGCACCAAAATCAAGACGAAAAAAGCGAAGATATCCTGATAATTACTGCCCAGGAAACCGCCGGTAAGGTCACCGATGTAGCCAGCGCCGAGGCTCTCGATGACTCCCAGCAATAAACCTCCAAGCATCGCTCCAGGGATGTTCCCGATCCCACCCAGTACCGCCGCAGTAAAGGCCTTGAGGCCGAGCATGAAACCCATGGCATAGTGAGCAAGGCTGTAATAGGCCGATACTAATACCCCCGCAACCGCCGCTAAGGCCGATCCAATAGCAAAGGTCGCAGCGATCACAGCATTGACATCCACTCCCATCAGTCCCGCTATTTCCCGATGCTGGGCTGTGGCACGCATCGCCCGACCGATGCGGGTACGGCCCACGAGCAGCAATAACCCAAGCATCATGGTCATGGCTGTAGCGACAATCACGAGTTGCACGTTGGTCACCGATACACCCCACCATTCATAAATATGAATTTCAATCACGGGTGGAAAAGAAAGATAGCGTCGCCCCCACAGAATCATAGCGAGATTCTGCAACACGATGGAAACGCCAATCGCGGTAATCAGCGGTGCCAGCCGCGGTGAGTTACGCAGGGGACGATAGGCGATCCGTTCAATGATCAACCCAGTGACCACGCACGCCGGCATCGCCACGGCGAGCGCTACTCCGACCGTCCACATCCCGCTGTAACCGGCGTGTGAGAGCACGCCAAGGACGGTCAATGCCACCATCGCTCCCAACATGACAACCTCGCCATGGGCGAAGTTGATCAATTCCAGAATGCCATACACCATCGTGTAGCCCAGTGCCACCAAGGCATAAAGGCTACCCAGGACAATGCCATTAAAAATCTGCTGAAGGAGAATTTGGTAAAAGACCAGCTCGTCCACGGATCAATTTTTCCCGCCAATAGTCGTTAAGGGTACCCATTGATTATTTTTCACTTGATACAGAGTGATCGGCCCATTCTTAATGTCGCCATGAACATCAAAGGCAATGGCACCGGTAATCCCATCAAAAGCAATCTGGGCCAATTTTGGCAAATAGCGCGCAGGTTCAGCGGAATTGGCCTCACGTATCGCCGCGATTAATACACGACTGGCATCATAGGCAAAAGGTGCATAAAGTTGAATTTTGCCAAAACGAGCGTTGAATCGGGCGGCGAATTCCTTGCCACCCGGCATTTTTTCCAGGGGTAAACCGGGCGATGATGCGATGATTCCCTCGGCAGCGGTACCGGCGAGCTTGAGAAATTCGGTGGTTTGCGTCCCATCACCGCCCATGAAAACCGCCTTGAGTCCCAGCATTTTCATCTGACGCGCCATGGGCGCAGCCTGCGGGTCCATGCCGCCGTAGAACAGCACGTCGGGACGCTTGGCCTTGAGGGAAGTAAGGATAGCGGTAAAATCGGTGGACTTATCGGTAGTGAACTCTCGTGCCACTACCATGCCGCCGCCCGCCTGGACAGCCTTGATTACCTCATCGGCCAAGCCCTGGCCGTAAGTGGTACGGTCATCAACCACAGCGACCCGTTGACCAATGCGGACGGCGTACTCACCAAGGGCATGGCCTTGCTGGGCATCATTGGCCATGACTCTATAGGTAGTCTTGAAGCCTTGTTGAGTGTAAGCCACTGCCGTGGTACTCGGCGAAACCTGAGGAATGCCGGCCTCGGCGTAGATCCGCGCGGCTGGAATACTGGCTCCGGAATTAAGGTGACCAATCACGCCTTTGATTCCATTATCAACCAATTTTTGCGCAACCACGGTAGCGGTACGCGGATCGGCCTGATCATCTTCCACAAGCAATTCAAAACGCACCGATTTTCCATCTAGGGTGGGATTGACGCTGTTGATTTCGTCAATAGCAAGTCTTGCTCCGTTCTCAATATCCTTGCCCTGGTGGGCCTGAGGTCCGGTGAGTGGTGCGACCACACCAAGCTTGACAATTTCGACCGCCTGAGCGGTCGCAGTCAGTAGGGATAACCCAATTAATATATTAGTAATTATTTTCATTAAAGTCTCCGAGAAACTTCGCTCGTGAGGGCAGGGAGGAAAGGGGGGATAGTTTTGCAACCGTGGGGTGATTTACGCTCTAACCATAGCATCCTCAGGCAGGGCGAACAATCACCAAATGCCCGCGAGAAGCCCCCGGCTTTAGCCGTGGTGAGGAAAGCGGGCGGTTTTCAAGCGTAGGCATAGCCATCCTGTCGTTGAATATTT
>CAUYTW010000345.1 GCA_963575715.1 Gammaproteobacteria bacterium
CTTTTATCGCCAAGGCGCGGCGAGAGTCCCAAATCCATTGATCGAAGGGCGCGGGCGGATTTTTGCGTAGCCAGGCAATGAAGAACTCGGTGATTTCGTGGTAGTGGACGGCGTCGGCGTAGGGGGGGTCGGTAATCCAAAGGTCGCAGACTGTACTAATGTCTTGTGACGCCACTGATTTTATTGTTTCACTTACGAACACTGGAAAGCCACTTGGCATAGCGATTAATTCCTTGGCATATTTCCATCCTCTAGCTGGAAAATTCCAAAAAGTATTTAATGCTTGATTTTGAAATACATCCTTTGCACTCTCACGAGCTGGATCCCAACGAGTTAATGATGCGCTTCTATTGAGAAGTGCAGGGAACAGTGTAAAAGACTCTGCTGTATTCTTTGAATGGTACGCACAGATACTATTAATTAGTAAATGTCTGGGATTAAACAAATGATGCCAATAGGTCCAGCCACGCTCACGACCTAATCTCGTCGTTTCTTCACCTGGCTCAATCGCCATATCGGGAACCAATCCCTGATCCTGCCAAATCGCAATATTCTCGGCGACGATTTTCTCCACCTTTTGTTCACGCTGTACATCAGCTTCGGTAATGGACCTGAAAAAAGTTTCTTGCCGTGATTTATTTAAAGTTTCCTTGGTAATCCACTGGATGGCATAAAGCCGTTCCTGAAAGATATCATCAGACCTTGGCTTAAAATCGTACTTTTCCCAGCGGCGTAGACGATTCTGGGTATTGCCATCGGCGTCGCGGTAATCCCTGCGCAAAGTAGTAATAGTCGTGCTGTATTTTTTTCCTTCAACCGTATGAATCAGGTTTCCATCTCGAATTGTGGCTTGATCATCAGCTAAAATCATTTCATTCTCTGAGACATTCATTTTTACATCTATATCATAACGTTTTTTCTGGTGATTCGGAATTAAATAAACCCGACAGTCAAAGCGCCTTTTCGATAATGCCAGCGTTGGCAGCATTGGAACCATCCAGCCTGTTTGAGGACATCGAGTTTCCAAGCAATACAGAAAAGCATAAGCGCGGTTGCCGTGCTCGTCGTGCTCGATACCCAGCGCGATGATCTCCTCGTCTACCGCCTTGGCGACCGCTTGCTGGGCTGTTTGGATCGCGGCGCGACGCTCGGGACTGGCACCGATGATATTCAGTGCGCCCCAGGTGAGCATACAGGCGATGGGGTTGAGGTCGGAGGCGTAGACATCGCAACCGAGCCGCGCCGCCTCGAAGGGAATGGAGCCGCCACCGCAGAAGGTATCGCCAACTCGTGGACGGTGGCCGTAACGCAAAATGCCTAATTGCTCGATGAGTTCCGGGAAGGAATGCGCCTCAATGCCCAAATGCGCATAGTGGCGATTGACGGCGGGCCAGACGGGCGTATAGAGCCAGTCTTGATCAACTTCTTCCGGTCGTTTGCATAGCGTGGCCTTTTCTTCGTAGCTGGAAAAGGTTGCCAACGCCGTGCGATACAGGTCGAGTTTTTCCACCTCATTTAAGTCACGCCGCCATCCGGGCATATTTTTGGTTTTAATCGCGTCACCCGCGAACGCCCGCCGCGCCAAGCCGTCTTCATCAAAGGCCAGCAACTTCTCGAAGATCGCGAGGTCTTGTTCCGCGTCTTCGGTGGGTGGCAATAGGCAGCCCAAGACAATGGCCCGTACCAGGATTAATGGCTTGCGACCTTTCCAATACGAACCTAGCGCGGTGAGGGTTTGACCGGCACCGGCTTTACGCTCGCGCTGCGCTTCAAAAGAAATCTTTTGCGCCGGAAATACAGATTCGATGAGGGCGGGGGCGTTTTGGAGGGAGAGGGGGGTAAGTGGCATTATGGAAGTTTTAAGGATACGCAAAATAAAACAGCAGTTTATTATTCAGTTAGTTTATTACAGTCTCTCTCGCTCAATACTGGTGAATTGCGAGTCACCAGTAGCAAATGCAAGCGGCGAATATCTGCCCCGAGTACCTTAAAATTCAAACCTTCCATTTCGATACTTTCGCCCCGTCGTGGCATTCGTCCAAAGGCATTGAGTACCAAACCTCCAACAGTATCGAATTCTTCGTCGCTAAACTCAGTTCCGAAATGCTCATTAAAATCGCTAATTCTTGTTAACGCCTTAACGATACATTCGTTTTTTCCCTGGGGAACAATATAGGAATCTTCTTCGCCATCGTACTCATCACCGATATCGCCAACAATCTGCTCCAATACGTCCTCGATAGTCACTAGCCCTGCCACTCCACCATATTCATCGACGACAATGGCCATGTGATTATGACTGGCGCGAAATTCCTTAAGAAGCATGCTTAATCGTTTACTTTCAGGAATAAATGCCACCGAGCGTAATATATCGCGCACGTTGAAGGGAGTTTCGCCATTAGGCATTAAATGGCTGAGTAAATCCTTGGCCAGCAAGATACCGATCACTTCGTCGCGGCTATCGCCAATGACCGGAAAGCGAGAGTGTGCTGATTCGACTACCAGTGGCAAAATTTCTTCCAGTGAAGCATCACGCTCAATCACCACCATGTGGGAACGGGGAATCATAATGTCGCGTACTCGATCTTCGGAAACATGAAGGACGCCTTCAATCATACGCAGGGAATCAGGATCGAGGACTCCACGTTCGACCGCGTCGCGTAACCATTCCCGAAGTCCATCATGGTCTTGTGGTTCCCCTATCAGGACTTGGCCGATGCGTTCGAACCAGGATCGCGAGGAGGAACCGTTGGAAGTTCGATCTTCCTTCATGAATTTTGAAAATCTTTATGGAGTATAAAATGTTGCGGAAAGAACACTGGATTCCAGGTAAGGATCGGGATAACCCGATTGTGACAGGATTTGAGTTTCAAGTGCTTCCATAGACATGGCTGCGATGGGGTCTTCATGATCGAATCCCAGCAAGTGCAGGGTTCCATGGACAATGAGATGTGCCCAGTGCGCGTCACGTTCCTTTCCTTGCTTGATTGCTTCCTCGGCAGCGATTGGCGCGCAAATCACGATATCGCCGAAGAGCGGAAGATCCGTTCCTGGGGGGATATCATAACCGAAGGAAAGTACGTTGGTAGGTGCATTCTTATGACGGTAGCGGTGATTGAGATCCGTGATTTCCTTTTTTCCTACTACGCGCACCGTGACCTCCGCCGCTAGACGCCGACTTTTCGCAGCTTGACTCAGGGCGGATTTTACCCATTGGCTGATCAAGTTGGCTTGTGGAACATCCTCTTTCGCCACGGCGTATTGTACTTTTACCGTAACGATGCTCACCCCGTGTTCCTTTCATCTCTAACCCATTGCCCACGCAAGGAATTTGGCAGCGCCTTGGTAATCCTTACTTCCGCGAAGACTCCCACCAGCCCGAGATCGCCAGGAAAATTCACTACGCGATTATTTTCAGTGCGTCCGGCTAACCAAGCTGGATCCTTACGCGAGGGGCCTTCAACCAAGATACGCTGAACAGTGCCAACCATGGCGGCGGAAATACGCGCCGCTTGGGCATTAAGAACTTCTTGTAAACGTGCTAGGCGCTGTTGCTTGACCTCGAAAGGCACGACGTCGGGCATGTCAGCGGCCGGGGTGCCGGGGCGGGGGCTGTAAATGAAACTGAAGGAATTATCAAAACCAAGTGATTCGACTAAATTTAGTGTGGCTTGAAAATCTTGTTCGGTTTCTCCTGGAAAACCAACGATAAAATCTGAAGATAAACTCAAGGATGGACGTGCCGCGCGCAGGCGACCCACCAAGGTTTTATATTCCGCTACGGTGTGACGACGTTTCATGCGGGTCAGAATCAAGTCGGAACCGCTTTGCACCGGGAGATGGAGGTGACCGGCCAAGTTTGGAACCAAAGTATAGGCATTGATAAGTCGTTGGGTCATTTCAATGGGATGTGAGGTAGTGAAACGCACCCGCCCAATCTCAGGAATCGCTGCGACATATTCGATGAGTAACGCCAGATCCGCCGTACCTCGTTCATGAAGTGCGCCACGGTAGGCATTGACGTTTTGGCCAAGCAGAGTAACCTCACGCACGCCCTGGGCAGCCAAAGACGCGACTTCAGCGATAACATCGTCGAAAGGACGACTGACTTCAGCGCCACGAGTATAGGGCACCACGCAAAAGGTGCAGTATTTACTGCATCCCTCCATCACCGCGACAAAAGCACTCGGTCCCTTCGCCTGGGGATCAGGGAGGCAATCGAATTTTTCGATCTCGGGAAAGGAAACATCGACTATCGCACGCTGACGAACGCGCAGCGCCGTCAACATCTCAGGCAGGCGGTGCAAGGTCTGGGGACCAAACACTAAATCCACGTAGGGCGCACGTATCCGCAGGGCTTCTCCTTCCTGGCTGGCTACACACCCTCCCACACCAATGATTACTCCCGGTCGTGCTTCCTTCAGCGGACGCCACATGCCAAGCTGAGAGAATACTTTTTCCTGCGGTTTTTCCCGCACCGAGCAAGTGTTGAGCAACAAGACATCCGCCCGGGCTGGATCGTTGATCAATTCCAGGCCATCGGTTGCCTTAAGCAGCTCCGCAATACGCGCAGAGTCGTACTCATTCATTTGACAGCCGAAGGTTTTTATATAGAGGGTACGCGGTACCATCGATTATTTAATCTTGGCTTCCTTGTAAAGGACATGCTTACGCACCACTGGATCGTATTTCTTAAACTCCAGTTTGTTAGGTGTAGTTTTTTTATTCTTGGTCGTGGTATAAAAATGGCCAGTATCCGCTGAGGAAACTAATTTTATTTTGTCACGCATGAGGATTCTCCTGAAAAAGGAATCATTTTATCCCGAAAAGTCGATCGGTTCTTGACAATTATCGTTACACCTTTTCACCACGAGCGCGAATTCTTTCAAGCACTTCCTCAATGCCAAGTTTATCGATAATACGGATTCCCTGACAGGAGACGCGTAAACGGATGAAACGTTTTTCAGATTCCACCCAGAATCGATGACTATGGAGATTTGGTAGAAAACGGCGATGAGTTTTATTATTGGCGTGAGACACATTGTGTCCGGTCATCGGGCGTTTGCCCGTTACCTGACAGACCATGGACATGGGATACCTCCTAAATGAAAAATTATGACCACCCCGTTTGTAATAGCCTGCCTGTCGGCAGACACGGCGTGGGTTTCCAATCCGCCCACATCATATTTATATGTGGGATGGGTGGTGCATTGTTAACAAAAAGAATTTTTACCTTGCCACCAGCACTTTAAGTAGCTTTGTGACACGTAATTTTTTATTATAAAAAAAATAAGCACATAAAGCCAATTCCCGCTTTGCTCTCCCCATGGCTAAAGCCAGGGGATTCTCGCGGTTTTTTGTTGACACTCCGACGAATAAATTCGTGGGATTCTTAATGACACAGCGAGAACCAGAATGCCGGGAGGGCAACCGCATACCTCAACTTGTTTAAAGAACACCAAAATTTTAGCACAAAAGCAGCTCATGACAAAAAATCAAAAATTATGCTAGCTTCCATAATGAAACGGAAAAACCCGTTCACCCGCGAGAAGATCGGCTACGGTTTCGCGAGTCCGCAGGTGGTGAACCTTGGAGTTATCTACCAGTACCTCGGCAGCTCGCGGACGAGAGTTGTAATTTGAACTCATCGAAAATCCATAGGCCCCAGCCGAGCGTATCGCTAACAGGTCACCGGCACTTAACACCAAGTGACGTTCGTGACCTAGAAAATCACCGGTTTCGCATACCGGCCCCACAATGTCGTAGCAACTGGTCGGTAAGTCCGTCCGTGGCGTCACCGGGATGATGTCGTGCCAAGCTTGATACAGCGCAGGACGCGCAAGATCGTTCATGGCGGCATCGACAATGGCGAAATTTTTATGAGGAGTATGCTTAAGGTATTCAACTCGGGTGAGCAGAACGCCGGCATTGCCGACAATGGCTCGCCCCGGCTCGATGATTAATACCAGGGAACGATTATGCAGGGCTTGCAGGAGGGTGGCAGCATAAGTATCTGGATCAGGCGGCTGTTCTTGGTGATAGGTGATCCCCAATCCACCGCCGATATCCAGGTGAGAAAGAGAAATCCCCAACTTTTTCAGACGGTCAACCAGCCCTAGAATGCGCTCTAGCGCATCGGTAAAGGGCGCAAGCGTCGTTAGCTGGGAACCGATGTGACAGTCCACCCCCAACAAGCGTAGATTAGGCAAGGCTGCGGCACGCTGGTAAATACCTTCGGCCTCGACCATGGGGATGCCGAATTTACTCTCCTTCAACCCAGTAGCAATGTAGGGATGAGTGCCTGCGTCAACGTCAGGATTGACCCGTAGCGACACTGGAGCGCGACAGCCCATCGTCCCCGCCACCTGATTCAAACGTTCCAGCTCGGCCAGCGATTCGACGTTAAAGCAATGAATCCCGACCTCCAACGCACGGCGCATTTCCTCAATGCGCTTGCCTACCCCGGAAAAGACTACTTTGCGTGGATCACCGCCAGCGACCAATACCCGTTCCAGCTCACCTCCGGAAACAATGTCGAATCCGGAACCCAAGTGCGCCAGCAGGCTTAAGATCCCAAGACTGGAATTGGCCTTGACCGCGTAGCAAATCAGATGTTCATGAGCAGCGAGCGGGTGCGAGAAAGCCCGCCAGTGACGTTCGAGGGTGGCGCGCGAGTAGACATAGCAAGGAGTACCAAAACGTTCGGCGATCTCATCGAGCGGCACAGACTCGCAGTACAACCGCCCTTCTTGATAAAAAAAATGGTCCATAGACGTGGCTTCCTGATCTGTTTAGGAGTGGCGCAGTTGAATTTGTAACTCTATAACAGGATTGAATTTTTTCTGTCATTCTACGCGGAGGTCGCGTTAGCGACTGTGTTATTGCTGCGCACAGTCGCAGAACGCAGAATCTATGTAAATGGATTCTGTGACTACGCTGTGCTTCGCGCAGAATGACTTACTATTTTTCAACTGCGTAACTCATAATGTTATCGAATTAAACGTGCGGCGTAGGATTAATAATCTTATAATCCTATGAAGTTGATTGATGCGACTGATCTGGTTGGGACGGCAAATAAAGTGGTCCTTTTTGACCACAACCAATAAACAGGATCATCAGAAGGACGAGCAACAGACCGGACAGAATGACACGCACAACCTACCTCAAAATTAGCTATTTATTAATTGAAGGTTTAACGAAATTTTCAATAATGTCTACTATATTTAATCCAAGTTGCCACCTATCCGTGATTACGATGTTTCTGCTATAACGCCCACGGTGGCATGCGGCTTCAGAGCCATCAATAGTCACTTAGGTTAAAAACACAAATCAGCGATTAACGCAGATTCATCAAATGAAGACACCAGTAAACTCGAACTAATATGACGACGCGCGGCGGTGACTACCGTATTTCCCAGGGTACGAACCAGAGCAGCGTGTAATTCTAGATCAGTGCTAGTAGCGATACGAACTTGGGTATCGTGGGACAATTTGTCACGCAGATTGGTAATCAGGCCGATAATCAGATCGCGATCACCAAAATCAACAATAGCGATTTGTTTTTCGGACGCGAGTGGAATTGTGATCATCTGTTGCAAGACCTCACGAGTTTGGGTCCGCACCCGCTCGTGTAGAGCGTTTATCTGACTGATAAGCCGTTCCAACAAAGCAATTTGAATTGAGGCGAGTTTTTCTATGCGGGATTCGACATTGTTGCGCACGACGGCCTGTTGTTCAGAGAGCACGCGCTGGGTACGGAATTCTCCCTCCAGACGTTTAATCTCGGCTGCGTAGTGTCCTTCACGATGAGGATCCTTTTCCCAACCCAGACGATTGCGCTGTAGATCGGATTCGATACGGCGTAGTTCTATTTCCTTGTTTTCCCGAAGTTGATCAAAAACTTCACGGACGTTCTGAACAATCATGGCGCGTGCCTGCTCGGCCTGCTCCCGACGCGCCGTCAACTGTTTGGCCAAGGCTGCGATATCACTGTTAATACGAGTCTCGGTGGTGACAATTTCACCGGCCACATAAGGTGCGAGTTGTCCGCAGCGCATGAGGGATAGATAGAGGACCGGGCGATGGTGATCCAATTCTTGCTCGGCGGCATTGCGCAAGCGCGCAATCGTTGCACGGCCATTATTGAGTTCGCCTTGTAGGGCGGCAACCTGTGTTTCGATACGCTGCCCTTGTTGAATATTTGCGCCGGGATTGCCGCGAATATCGTTATTTACTGTCTCCATGACGGCACTCATGCCTTCACTGAGAATCCTCGCGGCCTGCATTCCCGATTCGACTAGAGCCTTTAGCGGTTCAAGGATGCCGCGTGCCCGTAACCGATCCTGGGTAGAAATAATTGCTTGTTGGGTAACAAAATCAGGGATGCCCTGAAAGGATTCAACAAATGCGCGGGCGATCTCGGGGTCATCGGAATCCATGAGTCGACTTTGAACTCCGAAAGTCAACAAACTGGGATAACGACGCACAAAAGCGCAAATGTGATCACGCGCGCGATTCCCTTGCTCAATAATAGCGATACGGGAATCACTGGATTCAGAATCCGATGACTGATGTTGGGTGAGACAAGCTTGTCGCACGACCACTAATAATCCACTCAAGCCATTAACAACCGAACGTTCCTGAGCCTCCAGTGCCTCCCAGAGGGAACCCAATAGCCATTGACGTACCGCATCAGGAACAATGGCGCGTCCTTCAGGAATTTGGTGATCCATGAGGTACAACAATTTCCACAGCGTATCAGTTCCGCATAGGCGTGGTATTCCCACCAATGCTAAAAGCCGGTCTACGCATGCGGCGGATTCTCCGGCGGATTTATCTGCAAGATCCACAAGTGTGATAGGCCGCCCATTAGCCTCACGCTGACGAAAAATTTCCGTGAATTCCCCAATTACCGTCCGAATGCTCTGGAGATCCTCTTGCGCATACTGCCCATTTTTATCGATCATGTCCGATTTTTCTCAATAATACGGTGATGAACGTGATCAAGTTGATTCATTTTTTTTGCCACTATTTTTTTTAGTTTTCTTTTTATTACTTTTTGCTCCAGAAAGAGCCGGATCCGCTGGGATGAAATCAATTTTACGATCATCTAGATTTACTGCAACCACCTGGACACGCAGTGGATCTCCCAATCGAAAGGTTCGGTGGGTCCGTTCCCCGTTAAGGCAATGATGGATCGGATCGAAGTGGTAATAATCATTGGCGAAACTGCTGATATGGATTAATCCTTCCACATAGATCTCACCAAGTTCCACAAATAATCCAAAAGAGGTTACGGAGCTGATTACTCCGTCAAATTGTTCTCCCACCTTATCCAACATGTATTCACACTTGAGCCAGCTAATAACATCCCAGGTGGCCTCATCAGCGCGTCGTTCCGTCATAGAGCAGTGTTGGCCAAGGCGTCCCATGTCGCTGCCACTGTAAATAAAATCCCGTGGCAATCCTCCCGTCAGGACATGACGAATGGCTCGATGAATTAATAAATCAGGATAACGGCGAATTGGCGAGGTAAAATGAGCATAGGCATCGAAGGCAAGTCCGAAATGTCCCTTGTTTTCTGGACTGTAAACGGCCTGGCTGAGACTGCGTAACAGAACTGTCTGGATAATGTGAATATCAATCCGTCCTGATATCTGTTTGAGAACCTTAGCAAAATCTTTAGGCTCAGGTTCATCTAATCCTCCAAGTGACAAACCCAACGTGCCTAAGAACTGGTGCAGCGCGTCGAGTTTCGCTCTATCCGGCCCTTCGTGAATCCGATACAGCAACGGAATACGGTAAGAAGTCAGGAATTCCGCTGCTGCCACGTTAGCCGCAATCATGAATTCTTCGATAATTCGATGTGCATCATTGCGAATGATGGGTACAATACGTTCAATCTTGCGTTTTTCTCCAAAGATAATCCGGGTTTCTATCGTATCGAAATCAATTGCACCCCGCGCTTCACGGCGTTTATGGAGTATTTTGTAGAGATTATGCAGATTTTCGAGGTGTGGCACTAAATTAGCGTATTCAAGACGTAAGGGAGCGTCTCCATCAAGAATTGCCGAGACCGCCGTATAAGTTAAGCGTGCTGCTGAACGCATCACTGCGGGAAAGAATCGAAACGCCCGCGTTTTACCGCGTGGGCCTAAATGCAGCTCACAAATCATGCATAATCGATCCACACCGGGATTCAGGGAACAAAGTCCATTGGAAAGAATCTCAGGCAGCATAGGGATAACGCGATCTGGGAAATAAACTGAGTTACCGCGGTTTCGGGCTTCCTCATCCAGGGCGCTTCCTGGCGCTACATAAGAAGAAACGTCGGCGATGGCGACTAGAAGCCGCCAGCCATTGCGCGTGAATTCGCAATAAACTGCATCGTCGAAATCCCGCGCGTCCTCGCCATCAATGGTGACCAACGGCAGCGCACGTAAATCTTCGCGCCCCCGCATAGCTTCTTCCGAAATCGTCAACCCAAGGGCAGCCGCCTCCTGTTCCACTTCTGACGACCAGCTATCCGGCAGCTCGAAGGCACGAATGGCGATATCAATTTCCATTCCCGGGGCGAGGTGTTCGCCGAGTATCTCGATTACTCGACCGCTAGGCTGACGATGAGTGGTGGGTTGTTCCAGAATTTCGACCGTGACGATCTGGCCTGAGCGTGCTGCGCCACGATGCTCCATGGGTATCAAAATATCCCGGTGGAGCCGTTTCTCACTGGGAATCACAAAAGCGGTAGCGCCTTCGATTAAAAAACGTCCCACAGCCTTGTGAACCGCACGTTCCAATATTTCCGTCACCGCTCCTTCACGTCGCCCACGCTGATCTACATCCACGATTTGCGCCAAGATACGGTCGCCATGCATCAGGGAAGCCATCTGGCGCGCGTGAAGAAAAAGGTCAGGGCCACCATTGTCGGGAATAAGAAAACCGTACCCATCACGATGGGCGGTCACTCGTCCGCTAATCAGGTCCATTTTTTTTGGGAGGCCATAACCCTCCCGACGGTTACACACTATTTGTCCGTCCCGTTCCATGGCGAGTAGTCGCCGACGCAGCGCCTCGCGCTCTTGACCGGTGAATAACGCCATCTCCCTGGCGAGAATTGCCTCGGTCAGCGGCACGCACCGTTCGGCCAAATGCGCCAAAATGAATTCCCGACTCGGGATCGGTTGCTCGTAACGTCGAGCCTCCCGCGCAAAAAATGGATCCTCTTTATTTTTTGGCATTATGAACTACACCAATTTTGAGAAAAAATCGAATTATCGTTCAAGATTCCATTCATGCTTTTCTTCTTCGCCAGCGTCGCGTTCACCATTTTCACGATACCAGCCGATGAGCCGCTGGCCGTCATCACTTATTGTCCATTCGAGATCCCCGTTAACTTCTTCTCCGACGCGACCTCTGCCCCTGGTCGGATACTCCAACCATTTGGCATGAATTTTTTTTCCGATGATTGTGCCGTCAATTTCTCCATCCTTGACGAGGCCATCATCATTAACATATTGATAATGACCAACAATTCGATTTTCGGTTTGTTCCAGTTCAATATCACCAACAAGAAACGATGACCATGTTCCGCTAACATTAATGGTTTCGGCTGCGGCTGCCGTAAAAAAAACAATAAAAAATAGGATGCCGATTTTTAATTTCATAATAAATTCCTTTGAATAAAAAGTGTTTCTATAAAAATTAACGGTTCAAGATGATTCATAACATTTTAGAATAATTCCAAAAATACCCAGAATCGTGGCGATTTCACTTAGAAAAAAGCGTGTGCCATCTATTTGTAAACGTTTATTTTCCAAGCGCATAAAATTCCATTCATAGCTATTGGTAACACAACCATACATGAAATTTAAATGAGTAAAATTCAACGGTGTTTGATTTTCCTGATTAAACACGCACGCTGCGTGCATTTCTGCTGCGCATTGGCCAAAACCTTCTTCCAGTGTACGATTCTTGGCTTCTACCAGACAAAAAATAGGTGCCATTAGCTCAATGGTATTTGGTTCAAGAGTTAAAATGAAATCACAAAAACCATTTAATCCGAGACTTTGAACTTCCAAATTTACTCCTGAAAAAACTCCAATTTTATTGGAGTACGTTCGGCGAATTTCTTTTAATATAGGTGTAATTAAAAATTCTGATTTTGCTTTTTCCGTGAGTAAGCTATAATTTTTTGCCTCTTCCAGATCTTCCTTCAATTTTTCCGAAGGAGTGATTAGCGGTATTTTAGGAAATAAAATACATCGCTGGTGAGTAATCCCTAGCTCATGTTGCAGTTTTTGTAATGAGGTATAATCTGAATAGGCCATTGCTTGTTTCTCAATCAAGGATCAGGTTCAATCCAACCCATGTAATGGCCAGGACGATATGGGTCAAAAATCCCGTGACTCTACGGTATCAAGGGTGACTCTGTGAGGTAAAACTCATGGTGTGTCGCAGACACTCGATTCCGATGGATCGATGGGTGATTGACGAATTGCAGCACGCCACTTCGAGGTGAACACTCGAAAGCGGGATTGACTATTACCTTAGGTGGGATGGGGCGAAGGACGGGACTTGAACCCGCGACAACTGGAGCCACAATCCAGGGCTCTACCAACTGAGCTACCTCCGCCATTGAAACTCATTTTTTCCTACCTGACGTATGAGCGCGCCCGGCAGGATTCGAACCTGGCTACCCTCGGCTTAGAAGGCCGATGCTCTATCCAAGTGAGCTACGGGCGCGGACGATTATCACCAAATGCCCGCAATAAGACTACGGCTTTAGCCGTGGATTTCATGACACTAAATCTTAATGGTCGGGGTAGAGGGATTTGAACCCCCGACAGCTTGCTCCCAAAGCAAGTGCGCTACCAGGCTGCGCTATACCCCGATGGTTCAAATTATATCAACAAAAAATAAAAAATCAACGTACATAACCACTTGTAATATAGTGCTCCAGTTGTTCAATGGTCTCATTCTGTCGACTGATTATCCAGCGAACAAGATCGCTGGTGCTGATTATTCCAACCAATTTTTCTTCTTCCACGATGGGAATATGTCGAATCTGATACTTATTTAAGATTTTCATGCAGGTATCGACCGTGTCCGACGGAGATGCAGTAATGACGTTTATCGTCATGATAGCGCGCACCAAGGTTTCACGGGATGTGCGTCCGGCAAGAATAATCTTGCGGGCATAATCACGTTCGGAAAGGATTCCAACGATTTTTTTATCTTCTTCCAGCACTACCAACGCACCCACGCTCAACCGAGACATGCGTTCGATAGCCTCGTAAACGGTTTGATCAGGTTCAATGCAGTGAACATTGGCACCTTTTTCATCAAGTATTGCGCGAACGGAATCTGTGAATTCCATATAGTTTTTACCAAATTTTTAAGTGGTATGGTTTTAGTCAATTATTTCTAAAAGCCGGACAAACTTAGACATCCAGATTCTTAGACATTTCGTTCTCGGTTGATTAGACATATCAGCTTTCAACAGTAATCCTAGTTGGACAGTCTCAACCGGAGACTGGCCGAAACGCCAGCAACATCGGGTATCACGTACATCGAAACCCTGCCTTGTCGTCAATTAGCCCGCCCAAAAGGACGGAGCTTGCGGCTGCACTCGGACGGTTCATCATCCAAATCCGGCGCGGAAACGCCTGGCTTGAGCCATGGTGAGGAAGCGCCGCCCTCCTGTTTTTTGATTTTGAAGT
>CAUYTW010000346.1 GCA_963575715.1 Gammaproteobacteria bacterium
TTTAACCGCTCCTCTTTATATTCTGCCAATACCGGCAACTGCGTAACTCCTATTTTTTTAGCACGCACATTATAAAACAGTTTCTATCCTATTTAACGCCCAACGCGCAGTTGACGAGGTAGCTCAGGAACCTCCCCTACGGCTAAAATCGAGGTGGTTCTCTCACTGGCATCCGGTGAAATCAATTAGCCTAAGATGTTCATTAAGAGGTCTATAGAGATTATAATTCAAGGGATACAGTAGTTTATCCTACATCTTACATCGAGTTCACGTTGATCTATGAAATTGGACGAAGAATTCAAACAAGAAGCAAGCGAGTTACTCACCAAATTTGAGGATACTCTACTTGACCTGGAAACATCTCCCAATGATGATGAGTTGGTCGATAGCGCTTTTCGGACGTTACACTCGCTTAAAGGAGCAGGGATGATGTTCGGGTGGGATGATTTCGCCGCATTTATCCATCGGGTAGAGACGATTCTAGTTAGAGTGCGCAACGGAGTATTAATCGTCACGCCTGAATTAGTAACGTTAGGGTTGCTCGTGGCCGATCACATCCGTGAACTCCTGATGCGTCCAGGAGAAATTGATCTTAGCCGTGGCGAGGCATTGCTGACCGCAGTTGCCAAACAGACCACTATTGAATCTTCCAATCTGACACCAACGATAACGAATCATCATAATATTACAATCAATAATTACACCACCCCTCGTCTTGATGACTGGGCAATGATCTCTACTCCGACCAATAAGGAGAGGGACTCAACAATCGAGAATAGTACCCTGCGCGTCCCGACGGAAAAGCTCAACTACCTGATGAACCAAATAACTGAATTAGTTATCGTCCAGGAGCGGCTCTCCCGCGTGATTACCAACGAAACTAACCCACTCATAAAATCTATCGCTGAGGATTTTGCACGCTTGGCCGTCGAGATACGCGACACTACTATGACCTTGCGTATGTTGCCGATTAGCGCGCTGTTCAAACGCTTTCGACGGGTAGTTCACGATCTGTCCCGCGAGTTAGGCAAAAAAGTGGAAATCACAATGTCGGGTGAGACGACGACCATTGATAAACTTTTAATTGATGGACTTCACGATCCTCTATTGCACATCATCCGCAATGCCATTGACCACGGTATCGAACTTCCGGCGCAACGCGTAGCTGCTGGTAAACCAACGGTTGGGCTGTTGCGGTTTGGAGCGTCCCGTTCTACGGAAGGGGTAACCATCACCATTGAAGATGATGGACGTGGCCTTGATTACGATGCCATCCGTGTCAAAGCTGAGAACTATGGCCTCATTTGGCCTGGCCAAGAGATTAGTACGAATAATCTATTGAATTGCGTCTTCTATGCAGGCTTCTCAACCGCGCACGAAGTGACCAATATTTCTGGTCGTGGCGTCGGCATGAATGTAGTCAAGCGCGCTATTGATAATCTGCACGGCGTTATTGAGTTAAAGAGTGAACCGGGCAGGGGTACCACGGTCATCCTCAAGCTACCGAAACTAAAAACGGACAATTAAATTTTTCCAAAATCAAATGGTTCCATTAAAAAGTTTCCACCGCCTGGCCCTTACCCCAGGAGAACCTGCGGGTATTGGGCCGGACTTATGCGTGCGCTTGGTTCAGGATGCCCTGCCCGCCGAACCTGTGGCAGTAGCCGATCCCGGTCTGCTGGAACGACGGGCGGCTCAACTGGGTTTACCCCTACAACTGTACTCTTTCGATCCTTTACGGCCTCAGTTCCCGCATCGCCCCGGAGAGTTGGGAATTGTGCCCGTTCCTTTACGTGTCACGGAAAAATCGGGGCATCTTAACCCTACCAATGCTGCTTATGTCTTGGATACCCTTAGTAACGCAGTAGCTTTGTGTCAGGCGAAAAATCTGGATGCGCTGGTAACTGGACCGGTGCATAAGGGGGTAATCAACGAGGCCGGCATTCCTTTCAGTGGTCATACCGAGTTTCTTGCGGCGCTGACCGGTGCCACGACGGTGGTAATGATGTTGGCTATTCCCGGACTGCGCGTGGCCTTGGCGACTACTCATCTGCCACTTCACAAGGTAAGCGCCGTTCTTACTTATGATTATCTCACTGCGGTGCTTAGTATCCTGCACGATAACCTGATACAACGCTTTGGTCTTCAAGACCCGCGCATCTTGGTGTGCGGACTTAATCCGCACGCCGGCGAGGAGGGATATCTGGGGAGAGAGGAAATTGATGTGATCGCTCCGGTCGTAGCGGCTTTGCGGGCGCAAGGGATGGATTTGGTCGGTCCCTTGCCCGCCGACACTGCCTTTATTCCAGGTCGTCTTGCTACAGCAGCGGCGGTGTTGGCCATGTATCACGATCAGGGACTGCCCGTGCTCAAGCATCTAGGCTTTGGACGAGCCGTTAATATCACCCTTGGATTACCTATCGTGCGTACTTCAGTGGATCATGGCACCGCATTGGATCTGGCCGGCAGTGGCCGGGCAGATCATGGCAGCCTGGTTGCAGCCTTCACCCTTGCTTTACGTTTGGCGGACAAGGCAATCTGCAACAACCTACTTTGATAAAAATTAAATTGTGGATAATCGTAGGCAATAGATTGCATCCCTAGCACCCAATGGTCCAGGAGCGCCGTCCCAGCCGTTACCCAATCGGTCATAGCACACCAGTGCCGTTTGAGGCCCTAACCGACAAAGTGCGGTATAACTCGTGGTTATTGCCAGACTAGTGCAATCCGTATCGAAACAGCGTGCGTGGTCGCCGATCGTGGCGTTGTGGTGGGCAGCCAGATCGAATGTTTGCCAGGCACGACCATGTCGAGACGCCCACAAGCTCAGGCCTGGCCTGCCGCCGGTTAGCAGCAGGGTGCCATCGGCGAAACGAATCCCCTGGGGTTTGACCGATCCCATTCCCGACAGTGGACGAGGCCGGGTCCAATGATGGCCATTATCAACACTGTCACTATGATGATAGTCCTGACCTTCTCCACTATCGATCCGATAGATGCAAACCAGCTTGCTATCAGGAAGGATAATAGTCGTGGCTTCGCTAGGTCCTTCCAAAACCCAGGGAAAATTTTTTCCATCAGCCAGGCACGCTCGAAACGACCATGAATTCCCGCTATCACGACTCGTCATTCCCAGCAGAGAATAACGTCTTTCTCCCTCAAAACAACCATATAGTGTTGTAAACAAGGCACCATCTGCCAGTTCAACTACATTGCTTCCGGTCGCCATGCGAAGTCCGCCATGAGGATGGCTGGCTACCTCTCTGGGAAAGCCATCAAATCGCACCTCCTGGGAAACAGCGGTAATGACACCGCTGCTTTCGAGACTGACCCGCGTTCCGGTTGCAATGGCTGCGCGGTGGTTGCCAGACGCAAGAGGAGCAAGCTCATAAGGTAGCAGGAGGGTTTCCCGTGGCCCAATCTGGACCGAGGACAGGGCATAACGTGCTATCTCGGGAACTTGCCGCCAGACACGCCCAGCGTCCCGGGATAAATAAGCAGACACGGGCCATACTCCCTGTGGTTCGTCGGCGCTGACTGCGGCGAGGCACAGGATCTCCTCACCCAACAGGTGCAGCGTTGGAAACCATAAATGTCGAGAACGTTCATCCACCAATAGGGGAGTTTCCAGGCTTAACAAAGGACGGTACCTTTTATTGGTCATCAAAGTTTCCGAGAAACCTCGCCCTTGAGGGCGAAGAGGAAAGGAGACGGTTTTGCAATCGTTGAAAAAATACTGATTTTTTTCTGGCGATCAGCCCTTACGTGGCCCAAGCGACGCATATTCAGCCAGTCGTCGCCTGAAAACTGTCGCGGCTGATAGTCAACCTAAGTTGTTCAACATATTAAGGAGTCCATTTTGATCCAGATTGACCGATTGGTTGTACCCTCCAGTGTCCCTGAAGAAGACGCCGTTGATCAGGCGATACGCCCACAGCGTCTAGCGGATTATTTTGGCCAGCCAGCGGTGCGAGAACAGATGGAAATTTTCATCCCGGCGGCGCGAGCGCGCCGCGAGGCGCTGGATCATGTGCTCATTTTTGGTCCGCCGGGCCTGGGTAAGACCACCCTCGCGCATATCGTTTCCCGAGAATTAGGAGTAAATCTGCGCCATACTTCCGGCCCGATTCTGGACCGTCCCGGCGACCTGGCGGCAATTCTTACCAATCTGGAGCCTCGGGATGTATTGTTCGTGGATGAAATCCACCGCTTGAGTCCAGTGGTGGAAGAGGTTCTGTACCCGGCCATGGAGGATTTTCAGATCGACCTCATCATTGGCGAAGGACCTGCAGCGCGTTCCATTAAATTAGATCTTCCCCCTTTCACCTTAGTGGGCGCGACGACCAGGGCCGGATTGCTTACCTCACCGTTGCGAGACCGTTTCGGCATCGTGCAACGTTTAGAGTTTTACAGTATTGAGGATCTGACTCGAATCGTGACCCGCGCTGCCGCCATTCTTGGCGTGAGGATTGAAGCCGCAGGTGCTGCCCAGATTGCTCGTCGTGCGCGGGGTACGCCCCGCATCGCTAATCGTCTCCTCCGTCGAGTGCGGGATTATGCCCAGGTAAAAGCCAATGGCATCATCAGCGACACCGTCGCGGATCGAGCGCTCACTTTGTTAAATGTGGATGATAAGGGCTTTGATATGATGGATCGCAAACTTTTGTTGGCGATCATCGACAAGTTCGATGGCGGACCGGTGGGGCTAGATAACCTCGCTGCGGCCATCGGCGAGGAGCGCGGGACCATCGAGGATGTATTGGAACCCTATCTCATTCAACAAGGTTTTTTGATGCGTACTCCTCGCGGACGAGTGGCAACCCGCACCACCTATCAACATTTTGGCTTAAATCCTATAGGAGTTACGCAATTGAAGTTGTAACTCTATAAAAGGTAGGAGTTACGCAGTTGAATTTGTAACTCTATACAGGATTGAGTTTTTTCTGTCATTCTGCGCGGAGGTCGCGTTAGCGACCGGAGTCGCAGAATCTATGTAAATGGATTCTGCGACTCCGCTTCGCTGCGCGCAGAATGACTTCCTATTTTTCAACTGCGTAACTCCTAAAAAGATCGAATTTTTTCTTTTCTGTCATTCTGCGCGAAGGACGCATTAGCGCCTCATCGCACTAATGCCCTAAAAGCGCCTGAAGATCTTTGAGATCCACGGGTTTGAGTAGATGATGGTCAAAACCGGCACGCTGGGCGCGCTCGGCGTCGTGATCTTGGCCATAACCCGTCACTGCCACCAGGCGCAGATTTTTATGCCGGTGTTCGGTGCGCAAACGCCGCGCTACTTCGTAGCCGTCCATGTCGGGCATGGCAATGTCAAGAAAAACGATATGAGGCATAAAATCCCTAACCACATCTAGGGCCATGTGTCCATCTAGTACCACTCTTACGTCATGCCCCAGCACTTCCAGCAAGGCACCAAAAGAAATGGCCACGTCCTCATTGTCATCCACCACTAGAATCCGACTTATTGGTGTGCTTTCGGCTAAATGAACTAGGGGAGATTCGTTAGGCTCCTCCACTGGTGGGGGTGCCATGGGTAAACGTAGTATGCGTTTATTGCCTTGCCCAGGTCCCAGATAGACTGCATCAACGGTTCCACCATGGAGTTCCACCACGCGCCGGACCACGGCCAACCCAATTAGCGGCTCTCTTTCCGATTCCAGCGGCTGCTCCAAATCTGACGGAATTTCTCCATAGAGATCAAAGATACGCGCCAACAGGTCGGGAGGAATCTCACGACCATAGTCTTGTATTGTAATGACGATCTCCATTCTATCCTGAAGCACGCCAAGGCAAAGATGTCCATCTGGACCAGAATAGTGAGCGGCGTTATGAAGTAAGTGTTCTAAAGTTTGTGACAGTCGTTGAAAGTCGGCATCTACCCAGAGCGGTTGATCTTTCGGTTCAATCACTTCCAGGGTTTGATGTTGGTCATCAAGGAACGGCTGAACCCATTCCACCGCCTGACTAATCACTTCGACTAACGGTAATCGATCCTTGTTTAACTCGAATTGTCCACTTTCGATCCGTGCTAAATCCTGCAATTCTTCAATTAAACGAGCAAACTGACTTACCTGGCGGTCAATTACCGTTATGCACCAACGGACTTCGGACTCCTCTGACAGCTTGTGATGCAGGAAACGAGCGGCGTTACGCACTGGTGAAAGATGATTGCGAAGTTGATGACCAATCGTGGCGAGGAATTCATCCTTGCGGCGTTGCGCTTCACTATTTTGTGCCGCTTGGTGGCGTAACGCCGCTTTCATTTCGACATTGCGGCGGTTGGCTTCGGCCAATAGCCGTTGTGTCTGTTCCAATTCAATATTGATGTTTTTTGCTCCCTCCATGGGGCCAAGGCGTACGGACAGTGCTACATGGTGTGGTGGAGAGGCGTTATTAGATAGCGACCAGCAACAAAGATTGGCTGACATGCCATCTGGTAGCACACAGCTGATCTCGTCATGAATGTTTTTTCCAGCGAAACACCGTTCTAATAGTGGGATGATCTGTTTTATAAAGAAGGAATCAGTAATTTCGCTTAAAGAGCGACCCACGATCTTGGGGTTACCCCCAACAAGGCTAATAAACGCGGCATTGGCGATGGTACAAATTAACCCTTGACCTACAATGCAGGCAGGGTCCGGGAGTTGTTCAAAAAATCGTGAATGGAGAGCGAGGCGACGGTCTGACAAGGGTTAAGTACCGGAGTAGGATAAGAATTTTGGAGTACGCCGCTAATGCTTGGTCGCGGTCGCTTGCCGTCATTGGTGCGCTTCAAGGTACCGCCCGTGGATACGATCCAAGTATCTTCAAAACATTTGCTTCTTTAGCTACCGCCACCAGAGCGGCTGCTACTTTTTCATCCTGTTGATGACCTTCGATGTCAATGAAAAAGACATATTCCCAAACCCCTTGCCGGGATGGACGCGACTCAATGCGCGTCATGCTTACCTGGTAACGCGCAAAAGGCGCGAGTAGCGCATACAAGGTACCGGCGCGATTATGGGCGGAGACCAAAAGCGAAGTTTTATCCTCGCCACTTGGAGCATTTTCGTGGTGACCTATGATAAGAAAACGGGTGGTATTATCTGGCTCGTCCTCAATATTTTCAGCGAGGATGGGGAGATTATGAATTTCAGCGGCGGTTACCGAGGCAATCGCAGCGGCTCCTTCCTCGGATTGGGCACGGCAGACTCCCTCGGTATTGCTGCTCACCGCCAAACGTTCCACGTTTGCTGGAAGATTCCGGTCCAACCAAGCTCGACATTGCGCCAGGGTTTGCTGGTGAGTATAAATGCGTCGCACCGCTGCGAGTTTCGTCATTGATCCAATCAACTGATGGTGAATCCGCAATTGTACTTCACCACAGATTTTAAGCGGTGAACGCAGGAACATATCCTGAGTGCGGGTAATTACTCCCTCCGTCGAATTCTCGACCGGCACGACGCCGAAATGCACGCCGTCTGATTCTACCTCGCGGAATACCTCGTCAATAGTTCCGAAGGGCAGGGTAATTACTGAATTACCAAAGTGTCTTAGGGCTGCGGCCTGGGTGAAAGTTCCCTCTGGTCCCAAAAAAGCGATTTTTTTAGAGTGCTGCAATGCCAGGCAGGCCGACATCACCTCCCGAAACAACCGCGCCATTTCTTCTGCTGCAAGTGGGCCAGTATTTCGCGCTATGACCCGGCGCAGGATTTCCGCCTCCCGTTCGGGACGGTAAAAATCATTAATCGTACCGGCGGCACGTTTAATGCGCGCCACTTCCTGAGCACAACTGGCGCGTTCGCTGATTAGGGCCTGAATGCGCTCATCAATCATATCGATTTGAGCGCGAATCTCCAGCAATTGGGCATCTTCGTTCATTCGTCCGCGTGATTAAGGAATTATTCGTACCGCCAGAACTCCCCCGATGGATGAAATCTCCGCAATCACTGAATCAGCAATCGGAGTTTCCACATTCACCAGAGTATAAGCCAGATCACCACGCGATTTGTTGACCATGTCCAGGATATTGAGATCAACTCGGGCCAGAGCCGTGGAAATTTGTGCCACCATATTAGGAACATTGGCGTTGGCGACTCCAAGGCGAAAACCTTGGGTAGGAGGCATGACTACTTCTGGAAAATTAACGGAATTAGTAATATTGCCATGCTCTAAATAGTCACGAATTTGATCAGCCACCATGACCGCACAATTATCCTCAGCCTCGGCGGTAGACGCTCCCAAATGCGGCAATGTGATAACGCGCTCATGGCCCTTGAGTAAATTTCCAGGAAAATCGCAGACATAAGCCCAAAGTCGACCTTCGTGAATTGCCTCGCATATCGCAACATCGTCCACGATCCCCTCGCGCGCGAAATTGAGCACAATGCCCCTTGGTCGCATCAGTCGTAATCGACCAGCATTCAAGAGACCGCGCGTATCCTTGGTAAGCGGTACATGAACCGTAATGAAATCGGAACGGCCTACCAGGTCATCCACAGATAGGGCCTGCTTAACCCGCGATGACAGTTGCCAGGCACGCTGGACGGTGATTAATGGATCGTAACCCAGGACATTCATCCCAAGGTCAATGGCGACATTCGCCACGCGCACGCCAATCGCCCCCAATCCAATGATACCCAAAGTGCGCCCGGGTAGCTCGAAACCCGCAAAGCGTTTCTTACCTTCCTCGGTTTTCCTGGAAATGGTCGCGTCGTCTCCTTCCAGATTGCGGGCGAAATCCCAGGCAGGACAGAGATTACGGGCTGCGAGCAATAAACCTGCTACTACTAATTCTTTAACAGCGTTGGCATTTGCTCCTGGCGCGTTGAATACGGGAATGCCACGTTTATTCATTTCCTCGACAGGAATATTATTGACTCCCGCACCGGCTCTTCCGACCGCTTTGAGGGTAGGAGGAATTTCCATTCCGTGCATTTTGAACGAACGTAACAAAATGGCGTCGGGATGTTGAATTTCAGAAGCAATTTCATAACGATCCCGGGGCAGCCGTTCCAAGCCCAGTACGGAAATATTATTCAGGGTAAGAATTTTATACATACCAATGGTTTCTCGAAAAAATGAATACCCTTTCCCTTTGCGCTTCCGGGTGGTTGTGCGCAAGGGAAAGAGATTGTCATTGATGACTGTCGGCAAAATCTTCCATATATTCAATCAGTGCATCTACTCCAGACTCGGGCATGGCATTATAAATACTAGCGCGCATTCCACCCACCGAGCGATGCCCCTTGAGGGTAACCAATCCCACTTTTTTGGTTCCGGCGAGAAAATCTGCATCCATTTCTGCGTTTGGTAAGGTAAAGGGAATATTCATCCATGACCTACAGGCAGGATCCACCGGATTTTTATAAAATCCCGAATTATCAATATAGGCATACAATTTTTCGGCCTTGCGGCGGTTGATTTCCGCCATTGCGTTTAATCCGCCTTTGGCCTTGAGCCAGGCGAAGACCAATCCAGCGATATACCAGGTATAGGTTGGCGGAGTGTTGTACATCGATTGATTATCGACGTGAATTTTATAATCCATCATCACCGGCGACCCAGCAGGGGCATGACCAACGAGATCCTCGCGGACAATGACAATGGCCAATCCCGCCGGGCCAATATTTTTCTGAGCGCCAGCGTAGATTACGCCATAACGACTGACATCGATGGGTCGAGATAGAAGAGTGGAAGACATGTCAGCCACCAGGGGAACCTCGCCGGTCTCGGGAATAAAATGAAACTCGACACCGCCAATGGTTTCGTTGGGGGTGTAATGGACATAGGCGGCCTCTGGATCGAGTTTCCAGGTTTCGCATGACGGAATGTTAGTGAAATTGGCATTGGCGGAAGAAGCCGCCACGTTGATCGTGCCGTACAGTTTTCCTTCGGCAATGGCCTTTTTGGACCAGGCACCGGTATTGATATAGTCCGCCTTACCCCTGCCCCGCATTAGATTATGCGGAACCATGGCGAATTGCAGGCTGGCTCCTCCCTGAAGAAATAGCACTTTATAGTTACCCGGAATGGCAAGCAGTTCACGTAAATCGGTTTCGGCCTGCTCGGCGATGGACATGAATTCCTTGCCCCGATGGCTCATCTCCATCACGGACATGCCGCTGCCATGCCAATCCAGCATCTCTTCCCGGGCGCGCTCCAACACTTCCTGGGGCAACATCGCGGGACCGGCACTAAAATTATATACACGCTTCATCCAAATTCGGCGCGGAAACCCCATGCTTTAGCCATGGTGAGGAAGCGCCGTCCTCCTGTTTTTTCTTGAAGTTGAAGTTGAAGTTGCCGGTCTTTCCCGACTGTCAGCCCTTACGCGGCCCTGGTGACGGAGCCTTTCGGCCCGCTCCCCTCGCCAAAGTTGCAACGCAGCTTCAGTTCGATTCCTGCGACTTCGCGCAGGACAAGATTTTGAACCTTGCGACAAACCGTTTCATCCTACCTCTGTTGTCTACACCTGCCGCTTTCAGAGCTACGAACTGAGAAACATTCGTAGGTGAGTCTTTTACTTCGTTGCAACGTAGCACGATTTCTCGGACTCAGGCTGGTAAACCAGGCTTATCCATAGAGACACCACGCCTTTAGGCGTGGGGTGGTGAATCCTACGAATTTATTCGTGGGAGTGTCAAACCTGCCGTACCGTAAGCCCCAATCGTCCTGCTTCCCGCTCCAGGGTTGCGGGATCGCTCACCACCGCCACACTTGCCCGCTCGGGGTTGAGATAGAGCGCGCCCACGCGACGCAGATCATCCAACGTTACCTGAAGCACCCGCGAACGAAAAGCCCGACGTTGACTTGGAGTACGGCCATGGAGGCTCCCCAGATAAGCGCCAATTGCCTCACGAGCGGGGCTATCGGGACGGTCAATGGCACCGATAACACCAAGACACGCTTCTTCTAAAGCCCGGTCTGGATAATCTCCTTGCGCCAACCATTCCACCGCGTGATCAAAATCCTCCAGGGTTTCCGCCAGCCGTGGATCGCGATAGGAATAAAAACGAAAGGTACTAGTATCACTGTCGTAGCTAGCTCCACCACCGTAGGCACCGCCTTGTTCACGGATTGCGCGGTGAAGATAACCATTGCGCAGGAACCCGCCTAGTACGCTCATGGCAGGGGCATCTGGATGTTCAAGCGGAACGGCGGCGTAAGCCTTGGCGCAAAAATTTACCTGGGTGGAAGTGGCCCAACCTTCGCGTACTGCTCCCGATGGCGGTGAAATCGTCAACGACGTAAATTTTTCCCCAGGTACTGTGCCTGCCCACGCTGCTGCCGCTGCTGCAAGTACCGCTTGCCGCTCACTCGCCTCGCCCACTAACAGCAGGCGGCGCGGTGCCTGGGCCATGCTCCGCGCCAGTGATGAAAGGCGTGCGGCAAAGGCTTCTCGCTCGTCGTCGTTTTTCAGACGATCATCAAGGGCCTTGAGCCGAATCAAGCCAAGTAAACCACCCCAACGATGAGCAAAAGCCGCCACCGGCGAAAGACCCGCCGCTGCCGCAACCATAGCTAGAGCGTGGCCATGATCGGTGATCGAGGATTCCTGAGCAGCCCGTGACTGAGCTACCAATTCGCGCAGTCGATCAAGTTCATCAAAACGTGGTGCAAGCAAAGTTTCTTGAAGCAGATGCGCGAGGGCTGCATGGTTACGCGTCAGCGCCTTGCCCGCCACCACCAATAAACCATGCCCCTGGCTGACATCGTCTATCTTGCCATGCAGTGCATGGCTCGCGTTCACTCCACCGGTCACCGCCGACTGCAAAGCTTGGGTCTCCAGATAGCCCCGTCCCCCCGATCCCACCGCTGGGAGACATTCGCAGAACAAGGGTAAGTCATCAACCTGTTCCTCATCCAGGTCAGGCAAATCAAGAATCACTTGCTGATAGATCAAGCCGTTGGTTCCTTGACTGTACCAAGCCGCAGGCATCCCGGCCAGATGGATTTCCTCTCCCTCGGGAATCCGTAAATAAACGGGAACATCAGCAAGCCCGACACGCGGCAAAATTTCTGGATCATCCTGATGAGCCTGGCGCGCTGCAAGTTGTTGCGTCTGTTCGATTAAGCGGGTTTGATCGTCATGATTTAAGCCAGCCGCCAACTCTTCCAGCTGCTGGCGCTCCTTGGCTCGCTGACGTGCATCCAGGCCCAGATCGGGATACAAGGTGACCCGTATACGATGGGGGTTGTCCAATAGCCAGGAACGCACCAGATTAGGCACGAAATCATCCTCCTGGACCCGACGCCGCAATTCTTCGAGGGCGGGTTCAATATCCAGTACCGCGATTGGATCGCCGCCGTGCAAGGTACGCCCCAAGGCGTTGACCATGAGCCGCAAGCCGTAAGGGAAACCACCGCCCCGGATTTCACGCTGAGTCAATTCCATCTGGTGCAATACCGCTTCCACATGCTCACGGGGCACACCATGCTCCGCGACGTTATGCAGCACCGACAAGACCAAATCCTCAACCTCTGTTGTGTGCTCCAGTTCGGAACCTTCCAGGCCACAAGTAAAGGTCATCTCGCGCGTGGAATCGTCCAAGCCGCAAAGTTCCGAAGGAGCACTACCAAGGTCAGTGGTCTCCAGGGCATACAGTAACGGCGAGGCGCTATTGTCGAGTAGCACCCCAGAAAGCAGATGAGCAGTGAGATAATCCAACGGTTCGGTACCGTGGCGTAGCAACCAACCCATGACTACATGAGTACGCCGTGCGGTCTCAGCGCCTGGTTCCAGGGCGTAGGGCACGGCGACGGCAAACGGCGCCACATAACGTTGCTCGTTGCGCATCGCAAGGTTCATTGGTTGCGCCGTGAAATATTGTAGTGCGTATTCCTCAAACCAGGCGTGGTGTTGCGCTACGGGAAGGTCACCGTAGGTCATGAACACCGCGTTGGAAGGATGGTAATGGCGACGATGAAAGGCAACTAATTGATCATGAGTTAGGTTCGGGATGGTGTCTGGTTCGCCGCCGCTGTTGTAGTGATAGGTCAACGTGGGAAAGAGATGGCTCTGAAGGGTCTGGGAAAGACGCCGCGTTGGCGCGCTCATCGCACCTTTCATTTCATTGTAGACCACACCCTTGTAGACCAGACCTCCAGCTGGATTGGTCGCATCCTCGAATTCCACGCGGTGGCCTTCCTGAGCGAAGTCCAGTGGATTCAGCAGTGGAAAAAAAGTAGCGTCCAGATAGACCTGGAGAAGATTATGAAAATCATTGCGATTGCAGGTTGCAAAGGGATAGGCGGTCCAGTCTGCGGCAGTGAAGGCATTCATGAAGGTGTTGAGCGAACGCCGAATCATCATAAAAAATGGATCACGTACCGGGTAACGCCGACTACCGCAAAGGGTTGTATGTTCCAAAATATGGGCGACGCCGGTCGAATCACTGGGCACGGTAAGAAAAGCTACCAGAAACGCGTTGTTGTCATCCTCGGCGGCCAGATGAAAATGGCGAGAACCGGTAACACGGTGACGATATTCATCAACGGTCAGGTTCAAGGAGGGCACCACCTGGCGCCGGACTAAAAGAAAAGTTTGATCGCTCATCCAGCATTTACAGCGCGGAAACCCCCGCCTTTAGGCATGGGGAGGAAGCGCCGTCCTCCTGTTAGTTAATTTTGGTAGGAATTACGCTGTTACTTGCCATCCATGGCGTGCTTCGTTGTTATCGGTCGCTAGGTAGGTATCACGGTGCCGGCGT